>NZ_JASKYT010000088.1:0-19827 GCF_041028275.1 Streptomyces sp. PU-14G | reverse complement strand
CCCCCGGCACGGACCCGTCCCACCCGACCGGCCCCACGGGCCCGTCGCACCCGGCCGGCCCCTCGGAGCCGTCGGACCTGACGGGGCTGCGCGTCGGAGTGCCGCGTACCTACTACTTCGACCGCGTCGACGGGCAGGTCGAGGCGGCCGTCCGTCGCGCGCTCGCCCACCTGGAGGCGCTGGGGGCGCGCCTCGTCGAGGTCGAGACCCCGATGGCGCGCTACGTCCAGGCGGCGCAGTGGGGCCTGATGGTCCCGGAAGCCACCGCCTACCACGAACGGACCCTGCGCGCCGCGCCCGACCTGTACGGCGCCGACGTCCGCGTCCTCCTCGAAGCGGGCGCGCTGATGGGCGCCGGCGACTACCTGCGCGCCCAGCGGGCCCGGACGCTGATGCGGCAGGCGTGGGAACACATGCTGGAGGAGGTGGACCTGGTCGCGGCCCCGACCGTCCCGACGACCGCGTCACCCGTCGACGAGGAAACCGTCACCTGGCCGGACGGCACCACCGAGGCCGTCTCCGACGCCTACGTGCGCCTCTGCGCCCCCGCCAACCTCACCGGGATGCCCGCGCTCACACTCCCCGTGGGGCACGGCGCGGACGGCCTGCCGGTCGGCATGCAGCTCATCGGACGGCCGCTCGGGGAGCCGGTCCTCCTGCGGACGGGCCACGCCTACGAGACGACCCGGCTTGTGCGCGAGCTCGCCAGGGCGGCGTGAGGCGGGCGGCGTGCCACGGTCCCGCCCCTCGTCGCGCGGAGAGCGGCCCTGGAGGCTAGAAGCAAGGAATTTGCTTTAAGGTGGATGTCATGAGCCGTCGACCGATGGTGCGCCCCGGTGGACGCAGCGCCCGGGTGCAAGAAGCAGTGCACACCGCCGTTCGCGAACTGGTGGCGGAGGTGGGCCGGGACGCACTGACGGTGCCCCAGGTCGCCACCCGCGCTGGAGTCACCCCCTCGACGGTCTACCGCCGCTGGGGCGATCTGAAGGAACTGCTCTCGGACGTGGCGGTCGAACGGCTGCGCCCCGAGACGCCGCCGGACGACCTGGGAAACCTGGCCGCCGACCTGACGGCATGGGCGGAGGAGTTCCTCGACGAGATGTCCTCCCCGCCCGGCCGTGCCTACATCAGGGACGCGCTGCTCGGCGACCCGGACGGCGGCAACGGCGGCCAGTGCTCGGCCTACGCGGCCGAGCAGATCGACGTCGTCCTCGCCCGCGCGACCGACCGCGACGAGCCGGTCCCCGACGTCGAAACCGTCATCGACCGCGTCGTGGCCCCCATGATGTACCGCATCCTCTTCCGCCCCGACGGACTCGACCCCGCCTACGCCCACCGCCTGGTGACCGGACTGCTCACCGAACAGACGTAGTCCCGCCTCCTCGTCGGACGGGTGCGGACCCCGCGCCTCGACCCGACGCCGCGTCGCCGCCCGCCCCAACGCCGCTCGCCTGCCCGCGACTTCGGCCCCTCGCGAGCGGGGCGTAGGCTCCCGGGCGAGTGGGACGACGAAGGGACAGCGGAGTGAGTGAGTACATCAGCCCGTCGAGCGGCGTCGGCGGACGGGCGACCACAGTGGCCCACAACGCCAGGGTGTGGAACTACTGGCTTGGCGGCAAGAACTACTACCCCGTCGACAAGGAGATCGGCGACCACGTGCTCAGCATGTTCCCCACCATCGCCGAAGCGGCCCGCGCCGACCGGGCGTTCCTCCGCCGCGCCGTCACCTACCTGACGGAAACGGTGGGGATCCGGCAGTTCCTCGACATCGGTACGGGGCTGCCCACCGTCGACAACACCCACGAGGTCGCCCAGCGCATCGCGCCCGAGTCACGGATCGTGTACGTCGACAACGACCCCACCGTCCTCGTGCACGCCCGCGCCCTGCTCACCGGCTCCCCCGAGGGCGCCACCGACTACATCGACGCGGACGCGCACGAGCCGGAAACGATCCTGCAAGGCGCCGCCCGCACCCTGGACTTCGACCGCCCGGTGGCCGTGATGATGCTCGGCATACTCAACTTCGTCCTGGACACGGACGCGGCGAAGGGCATCGTGCGACGCATCATGGATGCCGTGCCCTCCGGCAGCTACCTCGTCCTCACCCACCCCACCTTGGAGATCGGCGAGGGCGGCGCCGCGATGATGCGGTTCTGGAACGAGAACGCGACACCTCCGATCACCGGCCGCGACAGCTCCCAGATCGCGGACTTCTTCGAGGGCCTTCAGATGCTGGAGCCGGGCATCGTGCCCTGCTCGCAGTGGCGGGCCGAGCAGCCGGCGGACGTGAGCGAGCGGGAGGTCGCGGAGTTCGGCGTGGTGGGACGCAAGCCGTAACCGGCCGGGCCGTGGCCCGCGGCGCCCCTCGCCGACCCCGCCTGCGTGCGGGCCGGAAAGGGGCGCGGCACCACGGCGCGCGGGTCCTCAGATGTCCCGGAAGAGACCAGTGAACGCGGTGACCTGCCGCGATGAGTGACCTGTGGACGCTGACCTGTGCGAATGGCCTTTCGGCTGTTTCACGCTCGTGCCGGATGATGCCGCCGTGTTCCTGGTCGACACCGGGCAGAAAGCCGGGGACGTCCACCAGGGTCACGAGGGGGATGTTGAAGGCGTCGCAGAACTGCACGAATCGCGCGCCCTTGTCGGACGCGCTGATGTCCAGTGCCCCGGCCATTTGGGCGGGCTGGTCGGCGACGATGCCCGTCACGTGTCCGTCCATCCGAACCAGTGCGCAGACGACGTTGCGCGCCCAGTGTTCGTGCATCTCGAAGAACTCGCCGTTGTCGACGATCTTTTCGAGCACGCTCCGTACGTCGTAGGCGAGGGTCGGCTCGCCGGGTACAAGCCCCAGCAGGCGCTCGCTGCGCCGTTCCTGCGGTTCTCCAGCCCGAACCCGGTGGCGCGGTGTCTGCGGAATCTCTCGACCTCGGTGAAGGTGTCCTCGTCGAAGAGGAGCGCAAGCCGCTCCCGTGCGGTGAGTTCTCCCTTCCCGTGCTGAGCGGCGGTTGCCCTGGCGCTGGGTCCGGCCTGGGTCTCGTCCCGCAGCACGGCCAGCTCCGCGACCCTGGCCCTCATCGAATCGGAGTCGCCGTCCCCGTCAGGACCGGCGGGAGGATCGATCCGTTTCTCCTCGGCGAGGCTTACTCATGCGTCCCTTCGTGGGTGTGCCGTACGCCGACGAGGGTCGGCGTCGAATCTGAAGGTGATCTAGAACAGCCCTAGAACAGCCCTCGGACGGTTTTCGAGCGCGGCGACGCCCCGGACCCGGTGCGGCCTCCTGGGCGGGCGCGGCCTCCCGGATCGCGGTGCGGCCTCCCGGCTAAGGGCGTCCGGCGGCGAGCTTTTCCAGCGCGTCGACCAGCGCGGGAGGCGGGTCCAGAGCCGTGATCTCCTCCGAAAGCGCGCGCGCCTTTCGTGTGTACGAGAGGTCGGACAGGATTTTCCCGCACGCCGCGGCCACGTTGTCCGGCGTATCTTCGCCTCGGTGCAGGACGACGCTGGAACCGTGCTGTTCCAGACGGTCCAGTGAATTTCTCAGCAGGTCCCACTGGTTGAGAATGACCTGGGGAGTCCCGGCGCTCATGACGGTCAAGCCCGTGAGCCCGCCATTGTGGTGCACGATGAGGTCACACGTCGGGGCCAGGAAATCCATCGGAACCCAGTCGGCGTGGATTTGTGGGTACCTGCTCCAGAGCTCGGCGGCAACGGAACCTGTGGCCGCGACGACCACCTCCACATCCAGCGGAAGCAGCTTCTCGATGGATCCACAGAGATAGTCCAGCGTTTGGCGTATGGCACCCCGCATGCTGCCCAGGGTCACGCACACCCGCGTTCGCTGCCCACGCGTATACATCCAGGGTTCCAGCTTCTTCTGCCTGTTCCCGGAAATCCAGCGCATCATGTGTGCGGTGTCCGCGTCCGGGGGCCGCAGGGCCGGGGGGGGGCAGATGTCGATCAGGAGGTCCGGTTCCGGCAGCCGGTCCAGGCCGAGTTCGGCCAGCTCAGGGGCCAGTTCGTCGTCGGCGTACGGGTGTACGGGGGCCGAAGTCCATCCAGTCCCACGCCTGCCGCACGTGAGGAACGCCCAAGTGTGCGCTCAGCAGGGACGAGGAGTAGTCGAGCGTTCCGCCGACCACGACGTCGGGGCGCCAGTCCCGGGACAGGTCGAGCAGCCCTTTGATGTTCACGGCGGCCTGTCGCCCGAACCAGCTGCCGAGGAAGGGCACTTCGTCCTCCGGGTCGGGGGGGAAATGATCTTTCCGCCCGGCCTGTCCATGGAGTTGATGCTGTCGGCCGTCTCATTGGGAACGGTCGCGAAGGCTGGAATGCCGACGGCCTCGATCATCGGCGTCAATTCACCCATTCCACCCACCCGAAGAGGAACTGCACGGAGCACGGTCCCTAGCAGGTTCGGCTGGATACCTAAACTCCGACTCAAGGGGCGATGCTCGTCGCCCTCATCGTCAGGGCGTCTTGGCGGGGCGGATGCCGTTGAGGGCGATATCGAGGTGCCGACGCCAGTCGGGGTTCCCGCCGGGTTTGAAGTACATCGTGGACATGATGCCGACGGTGAGGAGGGGGAAGTCGGCGATGGTGAGATCGGGGCGTACGGCGCCGGCTTCCACGGCGCGGTTGATGATGCGGGTGATGGACTCGGCGAATTTGGCTTTTTGTTGTTCGAGGCCGTCCCCCGCGAGTTCGTTCGAACTCATGAGGGCGAGTTGGAATCCGGCGTCGCCGTCGGCGGCTTCGAGGTAGCCGCGCAGGACGGTTTCGAAGGCTTCGCCGGGGTCGGCGATCTGTTCGGCGGCGCGTGCGAGGTCGGTCATGCTCTGGAAGCGTGCGTGGACCATGGCGGTCAGCAGAGCCTGTTTGTTGGGGAAGTGCCGGTAGAGGGTGCCGATGCCGAGGCCGGAGCGGGTGGCGATCTCTTCCATCTGGACATCGTGGCCCCGGTCGGCGAACAGCTCGCCGGCCGAGGTCATGATCCGCTCGCGGTTGCGTCGCGCGTCGGCGCGCAGGGGGCGTTCGGGCTCAGGCATCGGGGTCCCAGTGGATTAGGCATCGCTTGACAACAGGAATCTTAGTTCCGTATGGTCCCACGGCCAAGAGAGGAATAGGAATTCCGTTTCCAGATCGTGACCCGTGAGACGTCACGGCGGTTGTCACCTGCCCATGGCCGGGCGGCGAGGCGTCGAGACATCCGTACGACCAGCCGCGCAACCGTTCTCTTTGCTGTCCGGCCGCGCGGCCGGGCGCACCGGAACGGGAAGTCGCGTCGGCGGACAGTCGAGGAGGAATCATCATCAACGAGAAGGGCACGGCCCAGGAGGCTGTCTCCGGTGCCGCTCGGCCCGAAGCCGAGGACGCGGCGGGCGCGCCGGAAGTGGTGCCGCACCGGTGGCACATCCTGTTCCTGGTCTGCACGGCTCAGTTCATGTGTGTGCTCGACGACACGATCGTCAACGTCGCCCTCCCGTCGATTCAGCACGGACTCGGTTTCTCCAACGCGAATCTGCCGTGGGCGATCAACGGATATCTGGTGACCTTCGGCGGGCTGCTGCTGCTCGGCGGGCGCGCCTCCGATCTGTTCGTCCGCAGAACGGTGTTCCTGGCAGGGCTGGTGGTGTTCGGTGTCGCCTCGCTCGCCTGCGGGATGTCGCAGGGCTCGGCGGCACTGATCATCTCCCGGGCCGCGCAGGGGATCGGGGCCGCACTGATGTCGGCAGCGGCATTGGCGATCCTGACCGTGACGTTCACTGGCGCCGAACGCAACCGCGCCTTCGGCGTATGGGGTGGTCTCGCGGGTGCCGCAGGTGCTCTGGGCATGCTCCTCGGCGGGATCCTGACCAGCGTGCTGAGCTGGCGCTGGGTGTTCCTGATCAATGTGCCCCTCGTCGTCGTGGTCGCCGTGATGAGCCTGCGGGTCATTCCCCGCGCGCGTGCCCAGCAGCGGCCCGCGCTCGACCCGCTCGGGGCGATCTCGGTGACCGGCGGTCTGGGACTGCTCATCTACGCGATCGTGCACACCGAGCAGGCGGGGTGGGGTTCGCCCGTCACGCTGGCCTGCCTGACGGGCGCCGCTGTGCTGCTCGCCTTCTTCGCCGTGGCCGAGTCCCGTCACAGCGCGCCGCTGATCCCGTTGGGTGTATTCCGCCGGCGCAACGTCAGCGGTGGCGTCATCTGCGGGATTCTGCTGTCCGCCTCGATGCTTGCCCTGTTCTTCTTCCTCACGCTCTTCATGCAGCGGGTCCTGGGCTACAGCGCGTTCGAGAACGGGCTGGCCTACCTGCCGATGTCCCTCGCGGTGGTCGTGACGGCGGCGATGTCCGCCCAGCTGGTCGGCCGATTCGGTTTCAGGACACTGTTGGTGGCGGGCTTCGTCCTGATCGCGGGGGCGATGGCGTGGTTCGCGCAGGTCGATGTGGACAGCAGCTATGTGACCGGCCTGCTGCCGCCCGCACTGATCGGCGGAGCAGGGCTGGGGGCGACGCTGGTGAGCGTCATCACCACGGTCACGCACGACCTCAGTGGTGAGGGCGAGTCCGGCATCGCTTCCGGACTGGTGGGCACGGTTCAGCAGATGGGCGGCGCGCTGGGAATCTCGGTGCTCTCCACCATCGCTGCCGCCCGGACCGACTCGGCGATGGCGGACTCCCTGGGCACCTCAGCCGCCCTCGTCGAGGGATACCAGCTCGCGTTCTACACCGCGGCAGGGGTCGCCGTAGCCGGCGTCGTCGTCGCGCTGCTCGTCGTGACCAGGCCGGTGGTTGCGGCGGAGAAAGAAGGCGCCTCGCACCCGGCACCCGCGCCCGGAGCTTGACGCCAGCCCCCCGACGGGCTCCGGACGGGCTCCTGACGGGGCCACTCGACCGGGAGGGGGCGAGCGGGTTCGGGCGATCCCCCGTGCGCCTCGGCCCCACCGCCCCCTCCCTCTCCGGCTGGGCCCCCTCTCCGTTCTGGGCCGCTGTCGGCGGCCCCAGCCGCCCGGCCGCCGAACGCGACCTCAACCGCCTCGGCGCCGGGCACCGCCATCGCTCGGTTCCCCGCACAGGGAGCCGAGCGATGGTTCGTTGTGTGCGGCACTCCTGCGCGGCCGTCAGCAGATGCTGGTGCCGCCGTCGACGCGGAGCACAGCGCCGGTGAGGTACGACGCCTCGGGGCGGGCGGCGTTGACGATCCACCAGGCGATCTCTTCCGGCGTGCCCATGCGGCCGAGCGGGATGGACTCCGCGCTCCTGCTCCGTTGCGCCTCGATCTGCTGTGGCGCGACACCGGCGTGGACAAGTACGGGAGTCCGCGTCGGTCCGGGGGCGACGGAGACCACGCGGATGCCCGACGGCGCCAGCTTTCTGGCCCAGGTGTGGGTGAGGAAGTCCAGCCCGACCTTGGTGGCGCCGTACACCGAGTTTCCCGGCCAGCCCCGCTGCGGCGGGTTGGATGTCACATTGACGACGACACCGCCCTCCGGCATGTGCTCCACCGCGGCCTGGGCGAGGAACAGCGGCCTCAGCAGGTTGGTGGCGATCTGATCCTGCGCCAGGCCCGGGTCGATCGCGCCCAGCTTCGCCGGGCGAGTGATGCCCGCGTTGTTCACCAGCACGTCGATGCGGCCGGTCCCTTGATCAGGGCCGTGCCGTGAGCCCTGAAGAGCGGCGCGCACGATGTCGGCCGGGCCGCTGCGGGACGCGACGTCGGCCGTGAGTACGCGGATGCCCGGTCGGCCGTCCGCTGTTTCCTTCAGCGTTCCCCCGGACCTGCCGACAGCCAGCACATCGGCGCCCTCATCGGCGAACAGACGCGCGGTCGACTGCCCGATCCCCGTGCCGACGCCGGTCACGACCACTGTGCGGCCGCGCATTGGGCGCGCGGCAGGCCATCCTTCCTCGGCGAGGCTCACTCGTACATCCCTTCGTGCGGTGTGCCGTCCGCCGACGAGAGCCGGCGACGGATCTGCAGGCGAACAGCGCTCAAGGATCCTCGGACGGCGCTCGAACGCGGCGAGCAAGTCCCGCTGTACGCCGTCAGGCGTGGCAGGCCGGAACGCTGCCGTGCTGAGCGATCATCTCGGCGAACAGCGCGCCGATGTCCAGCGGTTCGCCGGGGGCGGCACCGCGCTCCTCGGCATAGGCCCGGGACAGGTGGCGCAACAGGCGTTCGGAGTCGATGAGTTGCGCGAAAGAGCCCAGGTCGGCGCTGTCCGCCAGCTCCCGGTAGGTGAGCCCGCCGGCCAGGCCGTCCCGTGCCAGACGGCGCAGCCAGCGCAGATAGTCCTCGGTGGCGTCGAGTATCGCCGGGCCTCCCACGGGGCCGTGCCCGGGGACGACCGCGCGCGGCACCCAGGCACGCATGATGTCCAGGGTCTCGAGTGAGGCCGACACGGATCCCATGGGTACGAAGGGGGTGACGCCCGACATGGCCAGATCGCCGGTGATCAGCACGGACTGGTCGGGAAGCCACACGACGGTGTCCCCCGGGCTGTGCCCGGGGCCGAGGTGCAGGAGTTCCATGCGCACCGACCCGTTGTGCAGAGTCATCCGGTCGCAGGCCGCGGTCGAGGACCGTCGTCTTGGACGCAACCCATGCCGGTCCAGCCCGGTCGGCCCTCCGGCCGCCGCGCCCCGCAGGGTCGAAGCGTGGGCGCCCGAACGAGGCCTGGCGGTGCGGGAGGCTCTGCCGGACCGCTACCGGCTCCTCCTCGTGATCGGAGCAGGTCTCGGGCTCCGGCAAGGGGAGGCGCTTGGTCTCTCAGCGGACGACGTCGACTTCGAGAAGGAAGTTGTTCACGTCCGGCGGCAGGTCAAGATGGTGTGCGCGAAATTGTGTTTCGCGCTCCCCAAGGGCCGCAAGGTACGGGACGTGTCGCTGCCGTCCAGCGTGGCCCGGGTCACCGCTAGCACATGGCGCAATTCGCGCCGGTGCCGGTCACGCTTCCCTGGGACGACCCGACTCCTGCCGAGACGCCGGTGGACGCCAAGCACAGGCGGCCGAGCACCTACAGCCTCCTGGTGACAGGACGTGAGCGGAAGGCCGTCAACCGGAACTACTTCAACTCGTACGTGTGGAAGCCCGCCCTGGCTGCGGCGGGCGTGATCGCTCCGCTGGAGGAGGACAGCGCTGACGGTGCCCGCCGTGTGGGAGCCGTCCAGGGAACACGGCTTCCACGCCCTGCGCCACTTCTACGCCTCCGAGGAACTGGGGGCTGGCGAATCGGTCGTCTCCCTGGCCCGCTGGCTGGGGCGCTCCGACCCCGGGTTCACGCTGCGGAAGTACTCCCACTTCCTGCCCCGCGCCGGCGCACGGGGCAGCGCCGCCATCGACGCGATTCGCGTAGCCGCCGGTCGGCAGAGCCCGTGGAGCGTGACCCGTAGCCAGCCGCGGGCCCAAAGTCCCAGAGAAGTCCCAGAGATGCCGCCGCACCCCTGTCTGACCCGCTAGGTAGCAGGTCAGACAGGGTGCGACGGCATCGTCATATTAAATGTCCCGGAACGTCTCGATCTGCGCGCCCACCTCGTTGAGGCGCTCCGCCAGGTCCTCGTAGCCGCGGTTGATGACGTACACGTTCCGCAGGACCGAGGTGCCTTCCGCCGCCATCATGGCCAGCAGGACGACGACGGCCGGGCGCAGTGCGGGCGGGCACATCATCTCGGAGGCGCGCCAGCGGGTGGGGCCCTCGACCAGGACGCGGTGCGGGTCGAGCAACTGGAGCCTGCCGCCCAGCCGGTTGAGGTCGGTCAGGTAGATGGCCCGGTTGTCGTAGACCCAGTCGTGGATGAGGGTCTGGCCCTGCGCCGAGGCGGCGATCGCGGCGAAGAAGGGCACGTTGTCGATGTTGAGGCCGGGGAACGGCATGGGGTGGATCTTGTCGATGGGCGCCTCCAGCTTGGAGGGCCGCACCGTCAGGTCCGTCAGCCTCGTACGCCCGTTGTCGGCCGGGTACTCGGCGCTGCGGTCGAAGTCGAGGCCCATCTCCTCCAGGACCGCGAGCTCGATCTCCATGAACTCGGCCGGCACCCGGCGCACCGTCAGCTCCGACTCGGTGACGATGGCGGCGGCCACCAGGCTCATGGCTTCGACCGGGTCCTCGGACGGCGAGTAGTCCACGTCCGTGTCGATGACCGGGACGCCGTGCACCGTCAGCGTGGTGGAGCCGATGCCGTCCACGCGCACGCCGAGCTGCTCCAGGAAGAAGCACAGGTCCTGGACCATGTAGTTGGACGAGGCGTTGCGGATGACGGTGACACCCTCGTGCCGGGCGGCGGCCAGCAGCGCGTTCTCGGTGACGGTGTCCCCGCGCTCGGTCAGCACGATCGGCCGCTTGGGTGCGACGCCGGCTTCCACGTCGGCGTGGTAGATGCCTTCGGTGGCGGTGACCGCGAGACCGAAGTGGCGCAGTGCGCTCATGTGTGGTTCGACCGTACGAGTGCCCAGGTCGCAGCCGCCCGCGTAGGGGATGCGGAAGTGGCCCATCCGGTGGAGCAGCGGGCCGAGGAACATGATGATGCTCCGCGTGCGCCGGGCGGCCTCCTGGTCGATGGAATCCAGGTCCAGCTCGGCGGGCGGCACGATCTCCAGGTCGGAGCCGCCGTTGATCCACCGGCACCGCACCCCGATGGAGGAGAGGACCTCCAGGATGCGGTAGACCTCCTCGATCCGGGCGACTCTGCGCAGCACCGTGCGGCCGGAGTTGAGCAGCGAGGCGCACAGCAGGGCCACGCATGCGTTCTTGCTGGTCTTGACGTCGATGCTGCCGGACAGGCGGCGCCCGCCCACCACGCGCAGATGCATCGGGCCCGAGTACCCCAGCGAGACGATCTCGCTGTCCAGCGCCTCGGAGATCCGGGCGATCATCTCAAGGCTGATGTTCTGGTTGCCGCGCTCGATACGGTTCACCGCGCTCTGGCTGGTGCCGAGCGCGTCGGCCAGTTGAGACTGGGTCATACCACGGTGCTGGCGGGCATCGCGGATCAACTGGCCGATACGGGCCAGGTAGTCGTCGGTCATGCGAGGAGACTATCTCAGATGTGAGATAGGGGCTCACCCGGGGGCCCGTGGCGCGCCGGGCCGCCGGGGAACCGCCCGAATGCCACGGCCGGCTTGCTTCCGGGTACCCAGCATGCCGTACCTGGTGTGCAAACAAATTGTTCACAGGGAAACGTTGACAAGCTCTCTGGTCTCCCTGAGGCTGTTCCCATGGCATCCGTCGACGCACCGCAACCCCCGGCCCAGGACCCCTTCACGCCCCCGCATCCCGACCAGGCGCGGGCCCGGCGCGCACACGCCGCGCTCTTCCGTATCGCCGAGCGGCACGCGGCCACCGAGGCGCAGCGGGCCAGGCAGGCCCACCCCTCGATGCCGGGCGCGCACGAGGCCGTGCGGCTGGTCGCCTACCTGCTCAGCGGAGCCGCGAGCGCGCAGGAGGGCGAGCCGGGGGTGGACGAGGCGGACATCACCGCAGCCCTCACTCTCGTGCCCCGGGTGCGCGGGGAGCTGGACGAGCTGGAGGAGGGGCTGGTGCGGATGGCGCGCGGGCGGGGCATGACGTGGCCGCAGATCGCCTTCGGCCTCGGCCTGGGCACCCCGCAGGCCGCCCGGCAGCGCCACGAACGGCTCGTCGAACGGACCAGGTCCGGCGACCCCGAGGGCGCGTAGGTCCTCCCCTCGGGTGCCGCCCGCTCAGTCGCCGCGCGGGTGGTCCTCGCCGCGCACCCTCAGCACCAGCTTGTTGACCGCCCACAGGGCGACGCCGATCAGCACCAGGACGCCGGCCCTGATGTAGACGCCGGCCTCGCGGTCGGCCAGTGGGCTGGCGAGGATCAGCGCGGTGACGGCGCCCAGCACGGGGACCACGGTGGGCGCCCGGAAGTGGCGCTGCGCCACCCGGTCGCGGCGCAGCACGAGTACGGCCACGTTGACGACGGCGAAAACGCACAGCAGCAGGAACGAGGTGGTGTCGCCCAGCCCCGCGATCTCGCCCGTGGACACCAGGCCGATCGCCAGCAGCGTCACGAAGACGACGCCGACGACGGGGGTGCGGCGCCGGGGGAGCACGCGGCCCATGGCGCGGGGCAGGATGCGCTCGTTCGCCATGCCGTAGCACAGCCGCGAGGCCATCATGATGTTGATCAGTGCCGAGTTGGAGACGGCGAACAGCGCGATCACGGCGAACAGTTCGTGCGGGAAGTCGACACCGCCCGCCTTGACCACCTCCAGCAGCGGGCCGCTCGACTTCTCCAGCGTGCTCGTCGGTACGAGCAGCGAGGAGGCCAGCGCGACGAGGACGTAGACGGTGCCGGTGACCGCGACGCCGAGGAAGATGCCGCGCGGGAACGTGCGCTGCGGGTCCACGGTCTCCTCCGCCATGTTGACCGAGTCCTCGAACCCGACGAACGCGAAGAAGCCCAGCGCGGTGGCGCCCAGGACGCCGGAGAAGAGGGCGTAGCCGGTGCCGCCGGTCTCCAGGTCGCCCAGCCGCGCGGGGTCGCCCTCACCGGCGAGGGCGGCGTACAGGCCGATGCCGAGGATGATGGCCAGTCCGGTGATCTCGACCAGGGTGAGGACGACGTTCGCCTTCACCGACTCCGAGACGCCGCGCAGGTTCAGAGCCGCCAGGGCGAGCACGAACAGGATCGCCATCAGCGTCGCGGGCAGGGCGCCGTTCGTCAGCTCGTCCAGATAGTCGCCGCTGAAGGCCAGAGCCGCCGCGCTCGCGGAGGACAGCCCCGAGCACATCACCATGAAGGCGACGAGGAAGGTGAGGAAGGGCACCTTGAACGCGCGCTGCGTGTAGAGCGCGGCGCCGGCCGCCTTCGGATACTTGCCGACCAGCTCCACGTACGAGGCGGCCGTCAGCAGTGCGACGGCGAAGCCGATCGCGAACGGCAGCCACAGCGCACCGCCGACCTTCCCGGCGACCTTGCCCGTCGTGGCGTAGATCCCGGTCCCCAGGATGTCCCCGATCACGAACAGGATCAGCAGCTTGGGCCCGATGGCCCGCTTCAGCGCCGGCTCTTCCGGCGCGCCGGGTCCGCGCGGTGCGGGGACCGCTGGGTCTGTGGAGGACACGGCACCACTGTGCGGCAGAGGGCGCCGCGGGTCCATGGGTCGGACAGGGATCGGCGCGCCGCCGCCGCGGGCGTGTCGGCGAGGTCCGGCCCGGGCACTCGGGGATGGTCCGGTGCGGGCGCTCGCAGGCCGCGCGGTCCGGACGCTCGGGGGGCCGCCCGGTCCCGGCACTCGGGGGGTCGTCCGGTTGCGGGCACTCGGGGGCCGTCCGGCCCGGGCACTCGGAGGCCGTCCGGCCCGGGCACTCGGGGGAGGCGCTTGGGAGGCGTTCGGGGGCAGGCATGACCGGCGCGCGCTCGTGTACTAGAGTTATCTCGACATCGAGATAACTGGCGACGGCAAACGTCGCGGTCGCTGTCGCGAGGCGGCACGGGTGGACGGGTGGGCCAAGTAAGGCTTACCTAACTTCGTGGTTCGCTCACCATAGCGCACCGGCGGCCGATGCACACAAGGCACTGAAGGAGACTGTCGTGTCGGCGAACAGCTTCGACGCCCGCAGCACGCTGCAGGTGGGCGACGAGTCGTACGAAATCTTCAAGCTGGACAAAGTAGAGGGCTCCGCCCGGCTGCCCTACAGCCTGAAGGTCCTGCTGGAGAACCTGCTCCGCACCGAAGACGGCGCCAACATCACCGCCGACCACATCCGCGCACTCGGCAACTGGGACCCGAACGCGCAGCCGAGCCAGGAGATCCAGTTCACCCCGGCCCGCGTCATCATGCAGGACTTCACCGGCGTGCCCTGCGTCGTGGACCTGGCCACCATGCGCGAGGCCGTCAAGGAGCTCGGCGGCGACGCCGACCGCATCAACCCGCTCGCCCCGGCCGAGCTGGTCATCGACCACTCCGTCATCGCCGACACCTTCGGCACCTCCGACGCCTTCAAGAAGAACGTCGAGCTGGAGTACGGCCGCAACCGCGAGCGCTACCAGTTCCTGCGCTGGGGCCAGGGCGCCTTCGACGAGTTCAAGGTCGTCCCGCCCGGCACCGGCATCGTCCACCAGGTCAACATCGAGCACCTGGCCCGCACCGTCATGGTCCGGAACGGCCAGGCCTACCCCGACACCCTGGTCGGCACCGACTCGCACACCACCATGGTCAACGGCCTCGGCGTCCTGGGCTGGGGCGTCGGCGGCATCGAGGCCGAGGCCGCGATGCTGGGCCAGCCCGTCTCGATGCTCATCCCGCGCGTCGTCGGCTTCAAGCTGACCGGCGAGCTGCCCACCGGCACCACCGCCACCGACCTGGTGCTCACCATCACCGAGATGCTGCGCCACCACGGTGTGGTCGGCAAGTTCGTCGAGTTCTACGGCGAGGGCGTCGCCTCCGTGCCGCTGGCCAACCGCGCCACGATCGGCAACATGTCGCCGGAGTTCGGCTCCACCGCGGCGATCTTCCCGATCGACGACGAGACCCTCAACTACCTGAAGCTGACCGGCCGCAGCGCCGAGCAGCTCGCCCTGGTCGAGGCCTACGCCAAGGAACAGGGCCTGTGGCACGACCCGTCCCGCGAGCCGGAGTTCAGCGAGTACCTGGAGCTGGACCTGGCCACGGTCGTCCCCTCGATCGCCGGCCCGAAGCGCCCGCAGGACCGCATCGCGCTCGCCGACGCCGCGCACCAGTTCGGCCTCGACGTGGTCAACTACGTCTCCGAGACCGACACCGACGAGGCGGGCAAGGAGTCCTTCCCCGCGTCCGACGCGCCCGCCGTCTCCAACGGCGTGCCCAGCAAGCCGGTCCAGGTGACGGGCCCCGACGGCGTCACCTACGACCTGGACCACGGCGCCGTCGCCGTCGCGGCCATCACCTCCTGCACCAACACCTCCAACCCCTACGTCATGGTCGGCGCCGCGCTGCTGGCCAAGAAGGCGGTGGAGAAGGGGCTGACCCGCAAGCCCTGGGTCAAGACCACGCTGGCCCCGGGGTCCCAGGTCGTCATGGACTACTACGACCGCGCGGGCCTGACCCCCTACCTGGACAAGCTCGGCTTCAACCTCGTCGGCTACGGCTGCACCACCTGCATCGGCAACTCCGGACCGCTGCCGGACGAGGTCTCCCAGGCCGTCAACGACAACGACCTGGCCGTCGTCTCCGTCCTGTCCGGCAACCGCAACTTCGAGGGCCGGATCAACCCCGACGTCAAGATGAACTACCTGGCGTCCCCGCCGCTCGTGGTCGCCTACGCGCTGGCCGGCTCCATGAAGGTCGACATCACCAAGGACGCGCTGGGCACCGACCAGGACGGCAACCCGGTGTACCTGGAGGACCTGTGGCCCTCCGAGCAGGAGGTCGAGCAGGTCGTCGCCTCCGCCATCGGCCAGGAGATGTTCACCAAGGACTACGCCGACGTCTTCGCCGGTGACGCCCAGTGGCAGGCCCTCCCGGTCCCCACCGGCAACACCTTCGAGTGGGACACCGAGTCCACCTACGTGCGCAAGCCCCCCTACTTCGAGGGCATGGGCATGGAGCCGGCCCCGGTCACCGACATCTCCGGTGCCCGCGTCCTGGCCAAGCTGGGCGACTCGGTCACCACCGACCACATCTCCCCGGCCGGTGCGATCAAGGCCGACACCCCGGCCGGGAAGTACCTGACCGAGCACGGCGTGGCCCGCCGCGACTTCAACAGCTACGGCTCGCGGCGCGGCAACCACGAAGTGATGATCCGCGGCACCTTCGCCAACATCCGCCTGCGCAACCAGATCGCGCCGGGCACCGAGGGCGGCTTCACCCGGGACTTCACCCAGGAGGGCGGCCCGGTCTCCTACATCTACGACGCCTCCCAGAACTACCAGGCGCAGGGCACCCCGCTGGTCATCCTCGCGGGCAAGGAGTACGGCTCGGGTTCCTCCCGCGACTGGGCGGCCAAGGGCACCGCGCTGCTCGGCGTCCGCGCCGTCATCGCCGAGTCCTACGAGCGCATCCACCGCTCGAACCTCATCGGCATGGGCGTCCTGCCGCTCCAGTTCCCCGAGGGCAGCTCGGCCCTCGACCTCGGCCTGAGCGGCGAGGAGACCTTCACCCTCACCGGCATCACCGCCCTCAACGACGGCGAGATCCCGGCCACGGTCAAGGTCGCCACCGACACGGCCCCCGGCGAAGCCGACAATGTCCGCCGTGAGTTCGACGCGACCGTCCGCATCGACACCCCCGGAGAGGCGGACTACTACCGCAACGGCGGCATCCTCCAGTACGTCCTCCGCTCCCTGATCCGCGACTGACGTCCTCCCGGACGCCGAGCACACGCGACGGGCCGCACCCCCACGCCGGGGTGCGGCCCGTCGGCCGTTCATCCGTCGGCCCTCACCGGCACGGCGCCTGCTCCTTCACCGCCTCGGCGAACGGCACGATGAACCGCTTCATCGCCTTCTTGCTCTCCGCCCCGTCCTCCGGGACGTGCCGGGACTCCACCTCAACGATGTAGGTGTCGGCGGGTACGGTCCGCGGCTTTCCGTCCTTGGGCGGCGCACCGAGACGGGCCTCGGGGTTGAAACAGGGGAAGTAGGCGCTGGCCCGCCGCGGTCCGAGGTAGTACCTGCCCCCGAGCAGGCGGGTGCCGTGGTCGGTGTCGTAACCACGGGCTTTCAGCGTGCTGCGCACGGCCCAGGAACCGTCGACGTGCAGCTCCTCTTCCCCGTCGACGCTCAGCCTGCAGGAGCCTCCCGATTTCTTCTTCCACTGAAGGTGGTCGTTCTCGTGCAACTCCTTGCCGCCCGGAAGAAAAGGCTTCACCGTGTCCGGCTTCACGGAGATTCCGCACAGGTTGTCCGGCACTCGGTATTCGCGGTCGGAACCCCCACAGGCGGGCACCACCACCATGATCAGCGAGGCGAGCACCAGGCGCTTGGCGTTACTCACCGGAGCGACGCTCCTTGTTGTCGAACGCACTCTCTCTGAGTTGCTCACCGTGGTCGTACCCCTCACTCACGTCCTGAGCGATATGCCGGATGAAATCAGCGTGGTTGACTCCCGGCGGGAAGCCCGCCATCCGTACGGCGTGCTGCCCCCATGTCTCCGCCTCGTGTCGCGTGTTGAACGAGACGGTGGCAGCGTCGGCTGCATCCTCCTCCAGAGTGTTCTTTTTGTGGCTTTCCACGACGGAATCGATGATGCCGTCTGAGACGCCGGTCGCGAGGTCTCCCACGACGGGAACGCGTTCGGCGGCCGCTCCGATGGGGAAGCTGACGACCTGCTTCGCCATCTCACCGCGCTTCTCGACAGCTTCGTTGAACTGGCGCTCGGCCTCCTGGCCCTCGGCCATGACGGCGTCGTGCCGAGCGGAACCCAGAATCCCTTCGAGCGAGCCGCCGTTGCGAGCGATACTCCGCATGACTTCGTCCGTTGAGCCCTCGAATTCCCCCGGGTGGCGAATGGCTGCACGCATCAGGTCGGCTTGGTAGCTCTGCGCCCCCAGCGTGGCGGCGGCCTGCCCCTCGGGGTGCCTTCCGAGGGCATCAAGGAATCGGGCAGTGGACGTACTGTCGAATTCGACCGAATGCTCGGTGGGGAAGATTCCTGCGTTCCCTTGGGTATCTCCCTCTGCCACCGCCTTGTTGATCTCGGGCATGTACTCCGCTGCGATGTCCCCCAGGCTGTCACTGATACCGGCATCCGCGAACTCACGATTCGCGCTGATGGCCTCGGTGATTCTCCGGACGATATCCGCTCTCTGAGACGTGTGAGAAGGACCAGAGCCCTCGGGCGGCTGATCGTAGGGGGTACCGAGCGAGGCCGACTCCAGTGCGTGGCCCAGAGCGTTCTTCCCCTCTGCTATGCGCTCATCCGGTTTGGGAGACGAGCCGTCGTTGTTCCAGTCGTACTCGTTGTTGACCAGCTCTTCCAGGTACCGATAGTCGATGGTCTTGTGGGGGTCGACTTTTCCGTCTTCGTCGTAGGCCTTGACGCTACCCGGTTCGGCGGGGTCCTTCGAAAAGAACTCCTCGGACGCTTCGGGACTGTGTCCCAATGCCTCCAGCACGCTGGTCACCGGATCGTATCCGGCGTTCCCCTTGCTGTTCGGGTCAAGACCGAACTCCGTGTCAGGCCCTGACGGGCGGCTCCAGAAGCCCTTGGGATGGTCGTGCTGGAGTTGCACGACGTGTTCGGCGATGGGCGTGAGGAACCGCTTGTCGTAGTTGCCGTAGCGCAGGATGCCGCCCAGTACCTGGTAGCCCTTGGGCTCGTAACCGAGGCCGTCGAGGTGGAGGTCCTTCGCGCCCAGCCGGCGGAATGCGGGTCCCCAGTCCAGGTAGCCCTTGTGGTCGGGGTCCGTCGCGGTCGCCAGGGTCGGGCCGAGGTGCCGTTGCAGGGCCTGGATCGCGTCGAGGCGGGCCTTGCCCGCGTCCCCCGTGCCGTCGATCGACATTTTGGCGTAGTACTCGAGGGTCTCCTTCGGGCCGCCCAGGCCCTTGAAGAACGCGTGGCTGAACGCCGGGTTGTCCTTGTTGTACTTGAGCAGCTCCGCGAGTTCGCGCACCTCTGCGTTGCTCGCCGCAGCGCCTTCCTTGGTGATCCGCAGCGCCTGTTTGGCCTTGTACGCGTCGATCGGGCCGTTCTTGGAGAAGTTGTGCGGATCGTTGCCGTGGATCTGGGCCAGAATGTCGGCCGTGTAGGAGTCACGGTTGTTCGCGCGGGTGACCAGTGCGCTCAGGTCCTTCTCCAGCGTCCTCAGTTCCCTGAGCTTCTCCTCCGGAAGAACCTCGTTCTGATGGCCGGGCTGCGGAGGGTACTTGCAGATGACCTGTCCGTCCTTGCCGTCCGAGATGTCGATCCCTTTGCGCCGCGCTGCGTCCACCATGGTCTGGAGGTCGTCCTGGATCGATTTGAAGGCCTGGTAGGCGGCATTCAGTTCCTTGTGCAGATCCTTCGCCTGCGTGTGCGCGTCCTCGATCTCGTCCGCGACCGCTTTGACGAAGGGGCGCGTCACGTCGGCGTTGACGCCCGACCACCGGGCCTTATGCGCCTTCTTGAGCATGCCCCGGCGGGCTTCCGCAGCGGCGTCGTCCAGCTTGCCGGCCATGGTGTCCCATTGCGCGACGGCGGACTTCAGTGGTCCGAGGTCAATCTGGTAGATGTTGCGCCAGTTCAGTTTCGCCACGAGGCCCCCTCACTTGATCCACTTGTAGAGGGCCGAGGTTGAGACGGCGTCACCGTCGCGGGTCTTCAGGGACGCGGCGACGTCGTCGTCCTCTTTGGCGTGTGAGGCCTTCGTGTAGTCCAGGTGGTTGGAGATGCGGGCGCAGCCCTGTTGCAGGGTCTTGCGCTGGGTGTCCCAGATCTTCAGGGCCTTGCTCAGCGCGGCGCCTGACGCGAAGTTGTGTCCGTCCAGCTCCCGTGCGGCCCGGTCGGTGGTGCTGCGTCCCGAACCGTCGAGCCCCGCGCTGTCGATGTCGGCGCATTTCTGGAGTTTCCGGTGCAGGACGTAGGCATCGTGGCCTACGGTCCCGAGGTCGTCCTGGTACACGGTGAGGTTCGGTGCGTAGGTGCCGTCGCCGGCTGTGCCGGACTTCGCTTCGGTGCCGGCGAGTTCCATGCTGGGCGTCGCATTCGCTTGTGCGGTGCTTTTGAGGTGTGCCCACTCCTCGTTGAACGTCATAGTTCCCCCCTGTCGGTCCTGCCGGCCCTGCCGGCCCTGCCGGTCCCCCGGACGGTGTGCCAGGCCCGGCATGGTCACGTACTGTAGCGCGCCAACTACCAGCGTGCGGGGTCCCCGGGGTTTGTCATGGATGCGTGAGTGGGGGAGTGGGGTCGCGGTGCCGACGGGTGGGG
>NZ_JASKYT010000087.1:0-22228 GCF_041028275.1 Streptomyces sp. PU-14G | reverse complement strand
GAGTGGGGGCGGTCGCGGTGGTCGGCTTGGGCGTGGGGCGGCTGAGGGTCAGCACGGATACGGCCACGACGGTCATGACGCCGACGACCAAGGCGAGCGTGACGGGGGTGTGGACGTCGAGAAGGATCATCGTCGTGTTCGCGGCGAAGTGGGTGACCATCGAGGCGACGACGCCGGCGCGCTCGTAGGCGTAGGCGGTCAGCATGGCCATGGGGATGACGCTGACGGCGAAGAGGACACCGCTCGGGGTGGCCACTCCGAGCTTGTTCTGGACGGTTCCGTCGATGAAGAACAGCGGCAGGTGCCACACGGACCAGATGACACCGAGCAGGAGGCCGACCTGGAGGCGGCTCATCGACGCGCGCATCCTGGGGTATGCGGTGCCCCGCCAGCCCGGCTCCTCCGAGAGCGGCCCGGAGATCACCATGCTGACGAGGAACGCGGCGGGACCGCCCGCGTCCGTCATCACGTCCCGGGCGCCGTCCAGGCTCAGCGCCGGGCCGCCCGCCGCCTGCGCCAGCAGGGCGGCACCCAGCACCGTCGCCGAGGTGGCGACGAGGAACAGCGGCAGCCACGCCAGTGCCCTGCTCCGGAAGGGCACCGCGTGCTCGGGTACGGGCTCGCCGCGCCGGCGGCGGCGTACGCGGACCACCAGGGCGGCGAGCAGCGGTCCGAAGGCGCCGAAGAGGTAGGGCAGGGCGGTGGGCGGGGTCATCGCGGAGCCGCCGAGGGCCATCGCCGTGCCCCACGACGCCCAGCTGATGCCGAAGGCCAGAGCCATGAAGAGGCCCAGGTCGCTGCGGTGCGTGCTGCCGGTGCGGGGCTCGCCGAGCGGAGCCGACGTGGGTGACGCAAGCATGACATGTCCTTCTCTGTGGTGAGCGTACGAGCTCTGCGGGTGTTCGTTACGAGCTTTCGGAGCGTTGCCGAGCGCGCCGCCCTCAGGGCCGGCTCCGCGCGCCGCTGCGTCGCTGTCGTCAGGGCCGGCTCCGCCGCCGCGGCGTCGCTGTCGTCAGGACCGGCTCCGCCGCCGCGGTGTCGCTGTCGTCAGGGCCGGTCCGCGCGCGCTCCGGTCGGCGACTCGGGCGCCGTCGCGTCCAGTCGGGGGGCGAGCCAGGCGGTGACGAGGGTGAGGAGGCCGGGGTCGACCGGGCCGCGCAGGAGGCGGCCGTAGGAACGGATGGTGTGGCGGCCTGGGTCCCGGCGCAGAAGGTGGGTGAGGTCGGGCACCCGGTGGGTCTCGACGGCGCCGCCGGGGACGACGCGGCGCATCTCGTCCAGGTCGTCGGGGTCGACCTGGAGATCCTTGGCACCGGTGACGGCCAGCACGGGGACCTGGATGGCGGCGAGGTCTTCACGGGTGTCGTGGGCGAGGTTCTCGCGCATCCAGCGGGCGTTGAGAGGCATTCCGGCGATGCGCGCCACGTCCGTCCGCGTCCGGCGTATCCGGGCGAGGGCGCGCTCGCCCAGTGCCCCCAGCGGGCGTCGCAGAAGGCGCACGGGTGCGGGCATGCCCTGCATGATCGAGCGGGCCTGCCAGCGCACGGCCGCCTCTCCGGTGCGGGCGTATCCGGCGAGGAGCACCGCGGCCCGCACCTCCCGCCGCGCGGCGAGGGCCATCGCGTGCAGCGACCCCTCGCTGTGGCCGACGACGGCGACCGCGTCCGAGCGGACCGCGGGGTGGGCCGCCAGGGCCCGCGCGGCGGCGACCGCGTCGTCGCAGTTGTCGGTGAAGCCCCAGGCGCGCCAGTTGCCGGGAGTGGCACCGGTGCCGCGCCGGTCGTAGCGCAGCGTGGCGATGCCCGCTGCCGCGAGGGCGTCGGCCAGTGGCCCGCCGAGGTTCGTCTTCAGCTTCTTGGAGTTGCCTTCGCGGTCGATGGGGCCGGAGCCGTGCAGCAGCAGAACGGCGGGGTGCGGCCCGGGGCCTGCCGGCAGGGTCAGCGTTCCCGCCAGGTCGGTCCCGTCGTGCGCGGTGACCGTCATCGCGGTGTCGGGCATGGCTCCGCCTCTCCTCGTTCCGTTCTCAATACCGAGAACGTTATCAAACATGAGAGCATGGGGTTATGGCAAACGCGAACGAGCTCATGCACCCCGTGCGGATGCGCATCCTGCAGACCCTGCTCGGCGCCGACGAACTGACCACGGCACAACTGCGCGACCGGCTACCCGACGTGGCGTCGGCCACCATGTACCGGCACGTCGCGGCCCTCGCCCAGGCCGGCGTCATCGAGGTGGTCAGCGAACGGCCCGTTCGCGGCACCGTCGAGCGCAGCTACCGGGTACGCCAGGAGCGGGCCCTCGTCGACCCCGACGCGCGCACCACCATGGGCACGGAGGACCACCGGCGCGCCTTCACCGTCTTCTCCGCGGCCGTGATGGGCGACTTCGAGCGGTACCTCTCGCGCGAGGACGCCGAACCCGCGCGGGAGAACGTCCTCTACCGGCAGGGCGCCGTGTGGCTCACGGACGACGAGTTCGCCTCGCTCGTCGACGAAATCGAAGCGGCCGTCGCCCGCCGCACGCACACCACCCCGGGCGACGGGCGCACCCGCCACCTCCTCAGCCTCGTCTTCGTACCGGACAAAGCCGCCGGAGACCCCGACGGGACCGGCACCGACGCGGCGTCCCGCACATGAGCCGGACGCCGAACCCACCACCTCACGGCCCCGGCCCCGGTCCCGGTCCATTCCTCGGGTGCGGTGACGTGGTTGACTGCCCGGCATGATCGATGTCGACGTGCTCCGCGTCTTCTGCGACCCCGCGGGCGCGTTCGGTAACGCGCTCGGGGTCGTGCGGGACGGCGCGGCGCTGCCCGAGCGCGCCGCCCGGCAGGCGTACGCGGCCGAACTCGGGTTCAGCGAGACCGTGTTCGTCGACGACGCGGCGCGCGGCCTCATCGACATCTACACCCCGTCGGCGCGGCTGCCCTTCGCCGGGCACCCGTGCGTGGGAGCCGCCTGGCTGCTCGGCGCGGACCGGCTCGCCACCGCCGCAGGCCCCGTGGAGGTCCGCAGGTCGGACGGCCTGACGTGGATCGAGGGGCGCGCCGCCTGGGCTCCCGGCCGCACACTCCGCCAGTACGGTTCCGCCACCGAGGTGGACGGCCTGGAGGTACCGCCACCCGGCGCGTGGGTCTACGCCTGGGCCTGGCAGGACGAGACGGCTGGGCGGGTGCGGGCCCGGGGCTTCCCCGGACGGGGCGACGGCATCGACGAGGACGAGGCCACCGGCGCCGCCGCACTCCTGCTGACGGCCCACCTGGCACGGCCACTGGAGATCACCCAGGGGCGCGGCTCCCGGATCGCCACCCGCCCCTGCGGTGACGGCCTGATCGAGGTCGGCGGCCGGGTACGCGCCGCCCCGCACAGCTGATGTCCGGCTCAACTCCCACCCGCTAGAGGGCACCTGTGACGCACGTATGGCGCCTGTGGCGCCTGTGCGCCTGTGGCGCCTGTGCGCCTGTGGCGCCTGTGGCGCCTGTGCGCCTGTGCGCCTGTGCCGACGGGTCTCTTCCCCGTAGCGTCCGGAGGACGTCGTATCGTCCGGAGGACATCGCCGTCCGGAGGACGTCCCGTCCGGCAGCGGACGGCGCACCGGGGAGGGGGAGGCCGTGACCAACGCGCCGACGGAACAGGGGAGAGCGGACGAGCCGGGAGCCGTCGTGACGCTGCCCGCACCCACCGGGCCGCACCCGGTCGGGGTCACCGAGCTGCACCTCGTGGACGAGGCACGCAGCGATCCGTGGGACGAGGCGGTCGGCGTGCGGGAGGTGATGGTGTCCCTCCACTATCCGGCCCGCTCCGTCGAAGGCTGCCCGCGCGCCCCGCACATGCGCCCCGAGGCGGCGGCGCTGTACACCTTCGTCGAGCCGTTCATCCACCCCCAACTCCCCGGCGAGGGGGTCGACTGGGCCGCCACACTCACCCACTCGCACAGTGCCGCGCCCGCGCTGCCCGGCCCCCGGCCCGTCCTCCTCTACAGCCCCGGCGGCGGCGACCCGCGCACGCAGGGGACGTCGCTGGCGGAGGAGTTGGCCAGCCACGGCTACGTCGTCGCCGCGGTGGACCACCCCGGGGACGCCGGCGAGGTGGAGTTCCCCAGCGCACGCGAGGGCCGCGACACGGTGCGCGTCACCGCGCTGCGGGGCGACCCGGCGGCCGACACCGACCTCTTCCGCACGCTGATCGAGACCCGGATCGCCGACCTCCGCTTCGTCCTCGACCAGCTCGAACGCCTGGCCGCCGGGCGCAACCCGGACGCGGCGTCCCGTCCGCTTCCCGAGGGCCTCGCCCCCTCGCTGGACCTCACACGCGTGGGCGCCTGGGGCCACTCGGCCGGCGGCACCGCCGTCGCACAGACCCTGTACGACGACGCGCGGCTGACAGCGGCAGCCAACCTGGAGGGCTACCTCGACCACCCCGACGGCACCCCCTTCGACGTGGCCGAGAAGGGAGCCGGGAAGCCCCTTCTGCTGATAGGAACGGACGGCTTCCGCGACCCGCGTATCGACCGCTCCTGGGGCGTCGCGGTCGCCCGCGCGGACGCGGCACGCGCGGCGCACGCAACGGACGCGGCACACGCGGCGCACGCGTCCGTCACCCGCGCCGAGTTGACCGGCGCCCACCACTGGGCGTTCACCGACTACGCGGCCACCGCACCGCAGCTCCAGGCCGCCGGCCTGATGACGCCCGAAGCCCGCGCGAGCTTCGTCGGTTCAGCCGACCCCGCCGTCACGGTGCCCGCCGTCCGCGCCCACCTGCGCTCCTTCTTCGACACCCACCTGTGAACCGCCCGCCCGCGACTCCTGACGCCGGTGCTCCGGGCACTCGCACGGCGGGTAGGCACCCGGACTGAACCCGCCCGGCGGGCCGAGCCACGGCCCCTTCTCCAGCACGGTGACCGAGCGGACGGGCGTCCGCCGTCCGGTGTCCGCCGCCACCCGGTAGACGCGGAGCGTCATCCGGTGCGTCTCTGGCCCGGGAGCCGTCTCGTCGCTCACGCCCGCTCCCTGATCCACCGCGCCAGAGCGAAGACCGCGTCGGCGGACGCCCCTCCCAGCTCCACATGCGGCCTCCCCATGACGGGGAACCCGCCGCTGAGGGAGGGCAACTTGCACCCTGCCAGCGCCAGCGCCTCCGCCAGCTCATCGGCCGCCTTGCGCCCGATGGCCAGCGCACTCTCGGGATTCGACTGTGCATCCATGCCCATACGGTGACCCCTCCGGGGCGACACGGGAAGTAGTCACCCACTCACAGAGAGCAGTTGTGGGGTTTCGCCGACACGAACGGAACGAACCTGCCAATCTGGCACGTAACCAAGCGTTCATCCCTCGCCTCGCCCCCGGGACCGCCCATGTCCGAACCTGACGTACCTCCGGTCGAACCGTCCCCCCTGGTCGCCGGCTTCGGCAAACAGCTACGCAAGCTGCGGGAGTACCGGCAGATCTCCCGGGAGAGCGTCGGCAAGAGAGCCGGCTTCTCCGCCTCCACCATCGGCGCCTTCGAACGCGGCGAACGCATCCCGGACCAGCGCAGCGCCTGCGCCCTCGACGCGGCCCTCAACGCCCACCAGGTCTTCGCCTGCGTGGGCGAGGACCTGGAGAAGGAGCAGTACCCGCGCAAGTTCGACCAGCTCTTTCGCTTGGAAGCCGAAGCCGTAAGCCTCAGCATCTACGACACGAACGTCATCAACGGACTTCTGCAAACTGAGGCGTACGCGCGTGCGCTGTTCGAGGCGCGGGTACCTCACCACGGCGAGGAGAAAGCGACGCAGTTGCTCGCTGAGCGGCTCAACCGCCAGAAACTGCTTACCCGCGTTCCGACGCCGACTCTCGTCTTCATCCTGGACGAAGCCGTCGTGCGCCGCCGCACAGGCAGCGAAGTGATCATGCGTGCCCAGCTGGAGTGGCTACTGGAGCTCGGCCAGCTCAAGCACATCCATATTCTCGTGCTCCCATTCGACTGCGAGGAACCAGTCGGGGCGATTGGCCCCTTGACGCTGTTGGAGACTCCCGAGCGGCGCACGCTGGGGTATGTCGAGGTCCAAGAACAGGGCACTCTGCTGTCGGACAAGGAAACGGTCAGCGCCTTGCGTCAGCGCTTTGACATGATCCAGGTGAACGCTCTGCGGCCTGCGGACTCCGCACGCCTCATCCATCGCCGTCTGGAGGAACTGTGAGCAGCCCCCTCACCTGGTTCAAGTCAAGCTACAGCGGTGGCTCGGGCGGCCAGTGCCTCGAAGTTGCCCTCAACTGGCGCAAGTCCACACACAGCGACGGTGGAGGCGGCCAGTGCGTGGAGGTCGCCACGTGCCCGCACACCGTCCACGTACGCGACTCCAAGGCAGGGGACACCGGCCCCACCCTCACCGTCACGCCGGAGGCGTGGAAGGTACTCCTCGACGGGGTGCGGTAGGCACCCCGCCCGTGGGCCCCTTCACAACCATCCTCTGTGAAGGGGTCACAGGATCTCGGAGGCGACGTCCGCCGGGCGGGCCAGGCGGGTGCCCTTCTCCGTGACGACGAAGGGCCGCTGGATGAGCGCCGGGTGGGCGACCATCGCGGCGATCAGCTCGTCGTCGGTCACGTCGGGCCGGTCGAGCCCGAGTTCCCTGTACTCGGGCTCCTTCGTGCGTACCGCATTCCGCACGGTGATCCCCGCGTCGGTGATCAGCGTGCGCAGCGTGCCCGCGTCGGGCGGGGTCTTCAGGTACTCCACGATCTCGGGTTCGTACCCGGCTTCCTCCAGCAGGGCCAGGACCGTGCGGGAGGTCCCGCAGCGGGTGTTGTGGTAGAGCGTCGCGGTCTTCGCCTTGGGAGACATGGGGGTCATCGTAGAACCGGTGGGCCCAGACACAATCGGCTGCATGAGGGATGAGTCGGATGAGTCGAGAAGGCCGGGGGCGGGGGTCGCCCCCGTCGACGCGCTGCTCGTCGTCGACATGCAGACGGCGTTCGTGACGGGCGCCGAGGCCGTGCCGGACGCGGCCCGCGTCCTGTCCGGCACGCGGCGGCTGCTGGCCGCCGCCCGCGCGGTGGGCGCGCCCGTCGTGCACGTGCAGAACGACGGCGAGGAGGGCGCCCCCGACGAGCCGGGAACGGCCGGCTGGGAGTTGTTCGTGCGGCCCGAGCCCGGTGAGCGCGTGGTCCGCAAGGAGGAGGACGACGGGTTCGAGGGGACCGGCCTGCGCGCCCACTTGCACCAGCAGCGGGTGCGCTCGCTCGCCGTGTGCGGGGTGCTGTCGGAGATGTGTGTGAGCGCCACCGCGCGCACCGCGCTGCGGCTGGGCTACCGCGTCGTGCTGCCGCACGATGCGCACGGCACGTACGACGTACCGGCGGCGCCGGACATCAGCGAGGTCGTCCCGGCGGCGATGGCGGCGCGGGCGGCCGAGTGGGCGCTGGGGGACGAGATCGAGATCGTCCCGTTCGCCGCGGACGTCCGCTTCGCGGGGACCGAGGGGGCGGGAGCGGGCGGCAGCCCTCCGCACGGCTGAGGGCCCCACGCGGGGTGGGGCCCCTCAGAAGGTGCACCGTGTCAGCTGGTGGCGCGCCACTCCAGTGGCTTCTTGGTGTAGCCGCGGTTGATCTCGACGGCCTCCGCCTTCTGGCCCTCGGGGATGAGGAAGGCGGTGCAGACCTTCTCCGACTGGCCCGGGCTGAGCTTCTTGTCGGTGTCGGTGGCCGGGCAGTTGGGCCACTTGGCCTGGCCCATGATGACGATGAGGGCGCGGGTGCGCTCGCCCTGGTCGGTCCGTACGACCAGGTCGTCGTCCATGTCGCCGAGCTCCATGGGCTTGCCGCTCTTGTGGTTGAGCGTCGACCACACGTAGACGGGGACCTTGGGCTCGTCCTTCTTGTCCTTCTTCAGACCGGAGTTGGCCATGTCGGCCTTCGTGCCGGTCTGCACCTTCGTCGGCGTGACCGTGAAGGTGGCGCCCTTGGTCTCGTCGTCGTCGCTCTTCTGCGTCGGGCTGGTCTGGCCGAGCCGGTAGGAGGTCTTCTCCTTGGCGGAGCCCGAACCGCCGGAGGAGGACGACGAGGACGACGAGTGGTCCGAGTCGGAGTCGGACTTGTGGCCCTTCTTGCCTCCGCCGTCACACCCGGTCAGTGCCAGGGCGAGCACCAGCGCGCCTGCCGTGACCGGCACGGCGCGAGTCCACGTACGCATGTCTTCCTCACTTTCCCCGTGAATCCCCGTTGGATCCCGTCGGACCTACCGGATGAGCGGTTGCCGCGCGCACGTCAAAGACGGGACACAGCGGCCCGGCGTTCGGAGCTCATCAGGGGCAAGATATTGCCAGAGGCATGTCACGGGTGTGCGAGCAGGTGGCGTCAACGGCGTCACAGCCGCCACACCTGACACATTCTTCGGCGGCGGGCCGGCGGGCCGACGGGCCGGTGGCCCCCGCGGACGGACCGGCGGGCCGGTGGCCCCCGCGGACGGACCGGCGGGACCGACGCCCCGGTCACAGTCCCGGTGCACCCCACACCGGGAACCAGCGGCCCAGGTCCTCCTCCACCGGCAGGTCGTCGCCGAGCAGTCCGCTCGCCTGGAGCTCCAGCGCGTTGTCCCGCTTCTCCGCCCCGCCGGGCAGGGGCGCGAACGGGTAGAAGGTGCCGCGCTTGTAGAGGTAGATCAGGGCGAGGGAGCGGGGCCGGGTCCCCGCCTGCTCGCTCTCTTCCCGGAAGCCGACGGTCGAACACAGCAGCTGCGGGCCGAAGCCGCCCTCGGCCAGCAGCGTGTTCACGGCGTGCAGGTCGTTGACGAGGGCCGCGAGGTCGTCGGCCGGCTGGCGCGCGGTGAGCCAGGTGTACCCGTAGGAGTCCCGGGTGAACTCGACGGGGATGCCGCCGCGCCCGGTGTCGGCGTCCAGTAGCTGCCGCACGTCGCTTTGCAAGCGCGTGAACGCGGCGCCCTCCACGCTGGCGAAGCACACCGCGCCGACCCCCGTCGGCCCGAATCCGGTCGCCGCCTTGAGGGTCAGCGCGGCGGCGGGCAGCGCGAAAAGCTGGTCGAGGTCGGGCCGCTTGGGCTTGCTGCGGCCCAGGAGCGCGTCGAGGAGGCCCACCGCCGGTCACCGTCCCAGCTGGGCCGAGATGCCGCGGAGCTGTTCCAGCCGCTTGTCCAGCGACGGGTGCGAGGAGAACAGCGTCGCGAGGCTCTCGCCGGAGAAGGCGGGCACGAAGAAGAAGGCGTTGTACGGCTCGGCCCTGCGCAGGTCGCGGGTGGGGATGCGGGCCATGTCGCCGCTGATCTTGGTGAGGGCCGAGGCCAGCGTCGAGGGGCGCCCGGTGAGCAGGGCGCCGGCGCGGTCGGCCGACAGCTCGCGGTAGCGGGACAGCAGCCGGGTCAGCAGGAAGCTGATGATGTAGACGAGCGCGCTGACCAGCGGAACGACCAGCAGGAGCAGGCCCGCCGGATTGTTGTTCTGGCTCGCGCTGCGGCCCAGGTTGCTCCACAGGGCCACCCGGGTCATGATCCCGGCCAGTACACCGAGGAACGAGGCGATCGTCATGACGGCGACGTCACGGTGCGCGACGTGCGACAGCTCGTGCGAGAGGACTCCCTCCAGCTCGTCGGGGTCCAGGCGGCGCATCAGCCCCGTGGTGGCGCACACCATCGCGTTCTGTTGGTTACGCCCCGTGGCGAACGCGTTGGGGACGTCGCTGTCGGCGATGGCCACCCGTGGCTTGGGCATGTCGGCCAGCGCGCACAGCCGGTCGACGGCGCCGTGCAACGCGGGTGCCTGCTGGGGGGTGACCTCGCGGGCCCCCATGCTGAACGCGGCGATCTTGTCGCTGAACCAGAACTGGGCGACGAAGAGCGCCCCCGCGATCACCAGCACGAGAGGCCAGGCGTTCCCCAGCGCGACCACCAGCACGCCGACGAGGACGACGTAGAGCAGGCCGATGAAGAACATCGTGGTGACCATCCGGGTGGTCAGGCCACGGTCGGCGACATAGCGCGAGTGACGTGCCATGGCGGCCGCTCCTTCCCGAAGCGCGGGGCCCCTCGGAGCCGGGCCGGAAGCACAGCGCTGCACTCCCCTGTGTGAGGGCCCTCTCTTCGATTGTGCTCCGGTGCTCCGCCACGCGCCCCCTCGTGCGCCTGGCGTGCTTCCTCCTCCTGGCGGTGTGCTCTCATTCGTGCGCCGCTTCGCACGCATGTTCAGGCATATGCGCGAAGATGGTGCCTGTGACTCATCCGCCTGAACACCTCACCCCGACCAGTCCGCGCACCCCGTCCGACGGGGCGCGGCCCGCCCCGCGCCTGATCGCCACCGACCTGGACGGCACCCTGCTGCGGAACGACAAGACCGTCTCGGACCGCACCGTCGCGGCACTCGCCGCCGCCGAGGCCGCCGGGATCGAGGTGTTCTTCGTCACCGGGCGCCCCGCCCGCTGGATGGGCGTCGTCAGCGACCACGTCCACGGCCACGGACTCGCCATCTGCGCCAACGGCGCCGCCGTCGTCGACCTGCACGCGGGCCGCCGCGTCGTCCGCGTACGGGAACTGACCCGCACCGACGCCGTCGCCGTCGTCGAAGCCCTGCGCACCGTGACCCCCGGCCTCAGCTTCGCCGTCGAACGCACCCAGGGCATCCACTACGAACCGCACTACCCCCACTTCCCCGGCGATCCGGGCGCCTCCTACGCCCCCGTCGAGGAACTGCTCTTCGACAGCGACGAGGGCCACTTCGCCGAGCCCGTCGTCAAGCTGCTCGCCCACCACCCCACGATGGACCCCGACGAGTTCCTCGCGCTCGGCAGGAAGGCCGCCGGCGCCCACGCCGAGTTCACCCGCTCCAGCCCCAGCGCCCTCCTGGAGATCTCCGGGCACGGCGTGAGCAAGGCCAGCACCCTCGCCCTCGCCTGCCAGGAGCGCGGCATCGCCCCCGAGCAGGTCGTCGCCTTCGGCGACATGCCCAACGACCTGGCCATGCTCAGCTGGGCCGGCACCTCCTACGCCATGGCCAACGCGCACCCCGACGTCCTCATGTGCACCACCCACACCACCGCGTCCAACGAGGACGACGGCGTCGCCCAGGTGATCGAGGGCCTGCTCTGAGTCACCGGTGCCGACCCGCCGCGCCACGTCGTCGTGCTCTCACTGCTTGCCGGTGCCGACGGGGTCGACCGTGACCTTCTGGTCGGCGCCCTCCTGCACCGGGAGGTTGATGCTGACCGGCAGGCTCGTGGAGTGCGTCTCGTTGGGCGGCGTGACGACCATGGTGGTGACGTCGACGCCGCTGCCGCCCGTGGTGTTCGGCGGGTAGTGCAGGGTGAAGCGCGTCTCGTCACCGGACTGGAGATTGACCACCGGGGACTTGAGGTCGCTGCGCTGGGCACTCAGCGGCGTGCCCGCGTCCTCGGACTTGAGGTCCACACCGGGGAACCCCTTGAGTGTGCAGGCGTCACCGCCGGTGTTCTTCATCGTGACGACGATGTCGCCCTCGCCCATGCCGTGCGAGGAGCGGAAGTCCAGGTTCGCCGTCTTGCAGGTGCCGGTGGTGATCTTCCCGCCGCCGCTGCCCGGGGCGTCGTCGTCGGCGGCCGAGGCGCTCCCCCCGGAAGTGCCGCCGTTGCCGCCGCCGCTGGTGCCGCCGCTGCCGCCGGAGGTGCCGGACGAGGACGAGGACGAGGAGGAGGACGAGTCGGCCACGTTCGCGCTCGCGTTGGAGTCCTCGCCCTGCTGGCAGGCGGTCAGCGAGAGCCCCGCGGTAAGGGCCAGGGCGGCGAGAGTGAGCTTCTTGGCGCGCATCGGTTCTTCCTTCGCAGTCGGTGCCGCCGCGCGGCACGAGTGAGCGTTACTGATCACTTGGATCCGCCCACGCCGGAAAATGTTCACGGCCGACCGCCCGTCTTACACGCCTGTTACATACGTTGCAGAACGAAACCCGATGACACCGAGCGCCAGCCCGCCCGACAGAGCCCCGTCCATGCGCCACGAGGGCAGCACACAGACGGGGCTGGGAGTTCTACCGGCTCTGCTCCCGGGTGCAGTCCAGGCACACCCATCTCTTGCGGGCAATCAGCACCGTCCGCTCCTTCGGATGCTTGCCGCACCACTCGGACCGCACGGCCCTGTCAGGCAGATCCCGCTTGATCAGCTTCACGAGGTGCCCTCGTCTACTCGTCATCGTCGCTGCTGTCCTCGTCGGGCTCGGGCGCGCTGATGATTTCCTCACCGGCTACGTCGTAGCCGTTGATCCCGTCACCACTCATGGTCACACCTCCCCTCGGAACTCCGCCGTTGAACTTGGCGGCAACGGCTTTCGCTGCCGCTACGCCAGGCCACTGCGCACGGCCATCGGGGGCGTGCACCAGGTGTCCAGCGGGGTCTACGAGGTAAGCGCGCCCGTCGGCCACTTCGACCCGGTAGAGCGGCCGTACGGGCACCTCAGCGCTTACGGCGGAAGGCAGGGCGTGCAGCTCTTCGCCGTAGCGCCACTGCGACAAAGGCGAGCCCAAGGGCGTTCGTACCTCAAGGCGGTACAGCAACGGCGCCGGGCCGGTGATCTCGCGAACCACACCAGCCGAGCCGGTACGCACATCCCTCGCTGCTGCCCCTACTCGCCACATGCCGGCACGCCCCACAGGTGACGAGGCGTGTGCTTGCCCATACGCAAGTGACGGTCAAACAGGTCCGCGATCTGCCCTTCGAGCTGCCGGTTGTCACCCCTGGCAAGCTGACTCAGATACCAACGGCAGTCGTCGCACTGCTCTCGCACCCGCGGGTCACTCGTTTCGCTAGGACCTGGCACGTCGTCGCTCCCTTGTAGCGGTGGCCACGCCCCGGGGTCGCCACGAACGGTCGCCGGGGTCCTCGACGTCCTCGACCCTTCCGCCGATAGCGGGGACGAAGGAACCTCCCCCGTTCCCCACTTCGGGACGTCCCGCGCGGGGTAGAACGTCCCTAGCGACGTCCAAAATGCGGGGTGACACTGCATGCAGAACGAACGCCTACGGGCCGTCATGGCGGCAGGAGGGTGGACTTACAGCGACCTGGCCAACGCGACGGGGGTTGATCCCAAGAGCGTCGAACGCTGGGTCAATCTGGCCCGCACTCCCCGGCGGGTCACTGCACTCAAGGCAGCCGAAGCACTAGGGGAAGACGTGCATGCACTTTGGCCAACACTCCGGCAGGCACGGGCAGCAAGGGCAGTGAGCCCGGAATTGGTCGCGCTGTACGACCAGCGGGCAGACCTTCCCGTATCCGCCTTCGTTGACCTGTTCGCACAGGCGCGGGAACGCATCGACGTACTCGTGTACGCCGCTGTGTTCATCCATGAGGCCTATCCGCGCCTGAACGACCTTCTGCGTGAGCGCGTTGCCGAAGGGCGCTCAGTGCGAATCGCCGTGGGGGACGCTGACAGCGCGAACGTCCAACAGCGAGGAAATGAAGAGGCTTTCGGGCACGGCATCGAGTCCCGCTGCCGCCTCGCACTCATGCACTACCTACCGTTGGCGACCGTCCCTGGAGTCGAACTCCGCACCCATGCGACGACGCTCTACAACTCCCTCTACCGCGCTGACGATCAGATGTTGGTGAATGCGCACGTGTGGGGCGTGAACGCCTACGGAGCGCCCGTGTGGCACCTCCGGCGAAACGGCGACCGCGGGATGTTCGCACGCTACACGCAGAGCTTCGAAGCGGTCTGGGATACGGCACAGCCGGTACAGGAAAACAGCGAGTGAGCCGCACAGAGTTTTACGACGACCCGGACGCGCCGGAGCCGAACAGCTTGGTCGTTGCCGCTTCCGCTGTCGTCACGGACGAGCACGGGCGCATTCTCTTGCAGCGGCGGACAGACAACGATCTGTGGGCGCTTCCCGGCGGCGGGATGGAAATGACCGACTCGTTGCCCGGTACGGCTGTGCGGGAGACGAAGGAAGAGACCGGCCTTGACGTGAAGATCACGGGGCTTGTCGGAACCTACACGGACCCCCGGCATGTCATTGCCTACAGCGACGGGGAAGTCAGGCGGCAGTTCAACGTGTGCTTCACAGCGCGAGTCGTCGGCGGGGAGCTGGCCATGTCCAACGAGTCGAAGGAACTGCGGTTCGTCGCACCGGAAGACATTGAAGCACTGCCCGTCCATCACACTCAGCGGCTCCGGCTGACGCACTTCCTCGAGCAGCGTGCGGCTCCCTACCTGGGGTAGCCCCATGGCGTTGTCTTGCTCGCGCCCACGCCCCTCTACGGCTTCCCGGTCGCCCAGGTCGATGCCGAATGCAGCGGCGGCGGTCTCGTTCGCTTTCCGCTGCCGGTCGGGGGTCGTGGTCTCGTCCGTGAGGACGCTGAGACGGAGTGCCGAGACTTCGCCAAGGGTGTTGGTGCCTTCGGCCCGCTGAGAACCACGCCCCTGGGCGCGGGCCCGGATGCGGCCGACCCGCCCTCCGGGCTTCGGCCGACCCGCCCTCCCGGTGGCGAACCGGGGAGGTGTCAGCCCATCGCCACACCCGTCGCCACGGGGGTGGCGCCCGCCGCTTCCCGTTCGCGGCGCAGCATGGCCGCGAACGGTCCTTCCGCCTGGGCCAGCTCGCCGTGGGAGCCGCGCTCGACGACGCGGCCGTGGTCGAGGACGACGATCTCGTCCACCCGGTCGAGCCCCTGGAGGCGGTGGGTGATCAGCACCGTCGTGCGGCCCTCCGTGGCCGTCAGCAGGTCGGCCGTCAGGGCGTCGGCCGTCGGCAGGTCGAGGTGCTCGGCCGGCTCGTCCAGGACGAGGACGGGGAAGTCGGCCAGCAGGGCGCGCGCCAGCGCCAGGCGTTGCCGCTGGCCGCCGGACAGCTTCGCGCCCATCTCGCCGACGAGGGTGTCAAGCCCGTCGGGCAGCGTCGCCACCCAGTCGTCGAGACGGGCGGCGGCCAGGGCCGCGTGCAGGGCCTCGTCCGCCGCCGAGGCGTCCTCGGCCACCGCTCGGGGGAGGGCCAGCCGCAGGTTCTCGCGCAACGAGCTGTCGAACACGTGGGCGTCCTGGGCGCAGAGCCCGACCCGGCGACGGACGGCGTCCGTCTCCGCGTCGTACGCCGACACCGCGCCGGGCCCGAAGGTGTACGAACCCGCCTCCGCATCAGCGAACCGCAACAGCGCGTTGGCCAGCGTCGTCTTGCCCGAACCCGAGGCGCCCACCACCGCCACGCGGCGTCCGCGCGTCAACGCGAACCCCACGTCGGCGAGTGCCGGAGGCGCCCCGGCCGACGCGTCCGGGTAGCGGACCGTCAGCCCTTCCACGCGCACCGGGAACGGATCGTCGGGCAGCGCGGCGGGCCGCTCGGGTTCCGCCACCGGCGTCGGCGCGTCCAGCACCTCCTGCACCCGCTGCGCCGAGCGCCGCACCCGCTGCCGGAACTGCACCGCCTGCGGAAGCGGCGTGACCACCTCGAACGCGGCCAGCGGCGTCAGCACCACCGTCGCCAGGAGCAGACCGTCCAACGCGCCGCCCGTGGTCGCGCTCGCGCCCGCCCACGCCGCCGCCGTGACCGTCCACCCCGTCGCGAGCGTGCTCAGCCCCGCCGCCAGGGCCGTACGGGACGCCGACCGCGCGGCGATCCGGGTGAGGACCGCGTCCGCGTCCGCCACCTCGCGGCGCCGGGCCGCGAGCGCGCCCGTGACCGGGAGCTCACCGGACGCGGTACCGGTCAACAGGTCCACCGTGCGCGTCGCCAGCTCCGCCCGCGCCGGAGCCAGCCGGCCCTCCGTACGGCGGGACAACGCCGCGGTCAGCGCCGGCACGGCGACGCCCGCCACCGCCAGACCGGCGGCGAGGGCCGCGCCCGCGGCCGGGAGGAGCCACGCCGTGAAGGCCACGGCCGCGAGACCGACCGTCCCCGCGACGGTCGCGGGCAGCAGCCAGCGCAGGAAGTAGTCCTGCAACGCGTCCACGTCCGCGACCAGGCGGGTGAGCAGGTCACCGCGGCGGCGGTGGCGCAACCCCGCGGGCGCCAGGCGCTCCAGACGCCGGTAGACGCTCACGCGGAGCGCCGCGAGGACGCGCAGCGCGGCGTCGTGCGAGACCAGGCGCTCCGCGTAGCGGAAGACAGCCCTTCCGATGCCGAACGCTCGGGTCGCTGTGACCGCGACCATGAGGTAGAGGATCGGCGGCTGTTGTGCCGCCCGCGAGATGAGCCAGCCGGAGGTCGCCATGAGGCCGACCGCGCTGGCGAGCGCGAGCGCGCCCAAGGCGAGCGCCAGGGCGAACTTGCCGCCCAGCCCGCGGGCGGTTTCGCGTACGCGCGCCAGGGGGTTTCGTGTGGCCGCGCCGCCTGTCGCCTGCGGCGCTTGGGGGGCGCCCACGCTGTGTGGCCGGTGCGGACCGGTGGGCGTGTGCGGGTCGCCTTGGCCCTCCCCCAACCTCCGCCCGYGGGCGCCCCCRCTGCCGCCCCGGGCGGCAGCCTGCCCCAAGGCTGCGGTGGCCGCCTGCCCCAAGGCCGCGGTGGCCGCCTGCCCCAAGGCCGCGGTGGCCGCCTGCCCCGAGGCAGGGGAGGGACCTGCGGTTTCCGGTGCGAGGTGGAGGACGCGGTCGGCTGTGGCCAGGAGGGCGGGGCGGTGGGTGACGAGGAGGACCGTGCGGGTCGCGGTGAGGCGGCGTACCGCCGCCAGGACCGCGGCCTCCGTCGCGGAGTCGAGCGCGGCGGTCGGCTCGTCCAGCAGGACGACGGGCCGGTCGGCGAGGAACGCCCGGGCCAGGGCGACGCGGCGGCGCTGGCCCGCCGAGAGCCCGGCCCCGGACTCGCCCAGTTCGCGCGCCGGGTCGAGATCCGGCGCGCCCGCGTCGGCGAGGGCCGAGGCCACCGCGGCGGCGTCCGCGTCGGGCCTGGCCAGGCGGACGTTGTCGGCCACGGTGCCGGCGAACAGGTAGGGGTGCTGGGGCACCCAGGCGATCTGCTGCCGCCAGGCGGCCGGATCGAGGGAGGCCAGCGGGACGCCGCCGACGGTCACCCGGCCCTCGCCTGGCGGGGTGAAGCCGAGGAGGACGGACAGCAGCGTGGTCTTGCCGCCGCCGGAGGGCCCGGTCAGTGCGACGGTCTCACCGGGGCGCACGGTCAGGTCGGTGGGCGGCAGCGCGTACCCGGCGCGCCCGGGGTAGCGCACGGCGGCCCCGTCCAGGACGAGGGAGGCGCCGCGCGCGTCGACCCGTCGGGTGCCACTGGCCGGCAGTGGGCTCTCCAGTACGTCGAAGACGGACTCGGCGGCGGCCAGCCCCTCGGCGGCGGCGTGGTAGTGGGTGCCCACCTGCCGCAGCGGCAGGTAGGCCTCGGGCGCGAGGATGAGCACCATCAGGCCCGTGTACAGGTCGAGGTCGCCGTGTACGAGCCGGGTGCCGATGCTGACGGCGACGATGGCGACGGAGATCGTCGCCAGGAGTTCCAGCGCGAAGGAGGAGAGGAAGGCGAGCCGCAGGGTGCGCAGGGTGGCGCAGCGGTAGTCGCCGGTGATGGCGCGGATGTTGTCGGCCTGCGCCTTGGCGCGCCCGAACACCTTGAGGGTGGGGAGTCCGGCCACGACGTCGAGGAAGTGCCCCGACAGGCGGGCGAGCAGTTTCCACTGCCGGTCCATGCGCGCCTGGGTGGCCCAGCCGATGAGCGCCATGAACAGCGGGATGAGCGGCAGGGTGACGACGATAATGGCGGCCGAGACCCAGTCGGCGGTCACGATGCGGGCCAGGACGGCGACGGGGACGACGACGGCGAGGCCCAGTTGCGGCAGGTAGCGGGCGAAGTAGTCGTCGAGCGCGTCGATGCCGCGGGTGGCCAGCGTGGTCAGCTCGCCGGTGCGCTGCCCGGTGAGGTAGCCGGGGCCGAGCGCGGTGGCCCGCTGGAGCAGTTGGACGCGCAGCTGGGATTTGACCGCGGCGCCGCAGCGGTGCGCGGCCAGTTCCGTCAGCCAGGAGACGAGGGCGCGGGCGAGGGTGACGGCGGCGAGCAGCAGCAGCGCCTCGCGTGCGAACTGCGCGTGCCGGTAGGCGTCGACGACGATGTCGGCGAGGAGCATGGCCTGCGCGACGACCAGTGCGGCCCCGGCCCCGCCGAGCGTCACGGAGGCGAGGAGGAAGAGCCGCGTGGTGCGCGCGTACCGCAGCAGCCGCGGGTCGACGGGCTTCATCGGGAAGTCCCTTCTTCCTCAGTGTCCGCCGGAGGGGGCGAGGTGGTGGGTGCCGATGCGCTTGCGGAAGACCCAGTAGGTCCAGCCCTGGTAGAGAAGGACGATCGGGGTGGCGAAGGCCGCGCACCAGGTCATGATCTTGAGCGTGTAGGGCGTGGAGGACGCGTTGTCGACGGTCAGGGACCAGTCGGCGTGCAGCGTCGAGGGCATGACGTCGGGGAAGAGGGAGCAGAAGAGCATCGCGACGGCCGCGACGATGGTCAGCCCGGAGAAGGTGAACGACCAGCCCTCGCGCCCGGCGAGGTTGGTGGCGAGGGCGGCCAGCAGGGCCACCACGGCGACGACGAGGGCGATCAGGGAGGCGCTGCCGCCGCTGTCCGCCTGCGTCCACAGCAGGAACGCGACCGCGAGCACGGCGGCGCCGATGCCCAGTCCGGTGGCCAGGCGCCGGGCCCGGGTGCGGATGTCGCCGACGGTCTTGAGCGCGGTGAAGACGGCGCCGTGGAAGGTGAACAGCACCAGGGTGACGAGGCCGCCGAGCAGCGCGTACGGGGAGAACAGGTCCGCCAGGTTGCCGACGTACTCCAGGTGGGAGTCGATCTTCACGCCGCGGACGATGTTCGCGAACACCAGGCCCCACAGGAACGCGGTGAGCAGCGACGTGAGGAAGATCGCGTGTTCCCAGTTGCGCTGCCAGCGCTCCTCCTCGCGCTTGGCGCGGTACTCGAAGGCGACACCGCGCACGATCAGGCAGACGAGGATCAGCAGGAACGGCAGGTAGAAGCCGGAGAAGAGAGTGGCGTACCACTCGGGGAACGCGGCGAAGGTGGCGCCGCCCGCGCTGAGCAGCCACACCTCGTTGCCGTCCCAGACGGGCCCGATGGTGTTGATCAGTACCCGCCGCTCGGCCCGGTCGCGGGCGAGCAGCCTGGTGAGGATGCCGACTCCGAAGTCGAAGCCCTCCAAGAAGAAGTAGCCGATCCACAGGATCGCGATGACGACGAACCAGACGTCGGTCAGTTGCACGGCTCAGCACCCCTGTCTGTCGTTGCGAGCTCGGTACGCGTCGGTACGCATCGGTATGTGCCAGTACGTGTCAGTACGCGTCAGTACGAGAAGGCCATCGGCCGGTCTTCGGCGTCGGCGTCGGCGTCGGTGCCGCCGCTGCCGCCGCCGATCCGGGTGGGCGGGTTGAGGTCGGCCTCGGTCAGCTCGGGCGGCCCGGCCTTCACGTACTTGGTCAGCAGCCTGACCTCGACGACGGCGAGGATCGCGTAGAGCGAGGTGAAGACGATCAGTGAGGTGAGCACCTCGCCCTGGGAGACGCTGGGGGAGACGGCGGAGGCGGTGGGCAGCACGCCGTAGACGACCCAGGGCTGGCGTCCGGTCTCGGTGAAGATCCAGCCCCACGAGTTGGCGATCAGCGGGAAGCCGAGCGTGAGGACGGACAGCCGCCAGTACCAGGTGCCCAGCTTCGGGTGCAGCTCGCGGTGTTTGGTGAGGGCCAGACGCGGGCGTTCGTCCTCGCCGGTGCGCAGCTTCTCGCTGAGCCAGAACCTGCGGCGGGTGAGGTAGAGGCCGGCGGCGCCGAGCGCGAAGGAGGCCATCCCGAAGCCGATCATCCAGCGGAAGGACCAGTAGGCGACGGGGATGTTGGGCCGGTAGTCGTCCAGGCCCACCGTGTCCTGGTACTTCTCCTTCAGGTGCGCGTTGGTGTCGTTGATGCCGGGGACGGCCTCGTAGAAGTTGTCGTGGGCGAGGAAGGAGAGGACGCCGGGTATCTCGATGGCGACCTTGTTGTGTCCCTTGTCGACGTCGCCGTAGGAGAAGACGGAGAACGGGGCGGGGGCCTGGGTCTCCCACAGGGCCTCGGCTGAGGCCATCTTCATCGGCTGCTGCTCGTACATGATCTTGCCGAGCCGGTCGCCGCTGATGACGGTGAGCATCCCGGCGGCGACGAGGGTGACCAGGCCGAGCCGCAGCGAGGTGCGCATCACGGGTATGTGCTTCTTGCGCAGCAGGTGGTACGCGGATATGCCGACCATGAACGCGGCGCCGGTCAGGAACGCGGCGGTCATGGTGTGGAAGAACTGGGCCAGCGCGGTGTTCTGGAAGAGGATGCCGAAGAAATCGGTCATCTCCGCGCGACCGCTCTCGTGGTTGATCCGGTAGCCGACCGGGTGCTGCATCCAGGAGTTCGCGGCCAGGATGAAGTAGGCCGAGGCGACGGTGCCGAACGCGACCAGCCAGATGGTGGCCAGGTGGAGCTTCTTGGGCAGCTTGTCGCGGCCGAAGATCCACAGTCCGATGAACGTCGACTCCATGAAGAAGGCGATCAGCGCCTCGAAGGCGAGCGGCGCGCCGAAGATGTCGCCGACGAAGCGCGAGTAGGCGGACCAGTTCATGCCGAACTGGAACTCCTGCACGATGCCGGTGACCACGCCCATGGCGATGTTGATCAGGAAGAGCTTGCCCCAGAAGCGGGTGGCCTTGAGGTACTTCTCCTTGTTCGTCCGCACCCAGGCCGTCTGAAGGATCGCCGTGAGGGTGGCGAGCGAGATCGTGAGGGGGACGAAGAGGAAGTGGTAGACGGTCGTGATGCCGAACTGCCAGCGCGCCAGGGTCTCAGGCGCCAACGCAAGGTCCACGTCGCTCACTCCTTCAGGCAGCACCCGGTCGGGCGCGGCACCCGATCGGGCTAGGGCTCGTGAATGCGTTCACATTCACAAGCACCACCGTACGGCACCCCCATTTCGGACATGTCAGGGGGGTCCCGAACGGCCCACGGACACTCCGGGCCACCCGCCGGGCAGGGTCTGTCGCGGAGCGCGTGCACCTGCGCGGCGGAGAGCGCGCAGGTGCGCAGCGGGGCGCGGGGAGGAACCCCGCGCCCCGCACACCGCTCGCACGCCGCCCCGAGGAGCTACAGATCTTTCAGAAAACCGGCTGCGACCTGCAAAAAGATGTCGTTCGCCGCAGTCTCGCCGATGGAGACCCGCACGCCCTCGCCCTCGAAAGGACGCACCGTGACGCCCGCCTCCTCGGCCCTCGCCGCGAACGCGGACGTCCGCTCGCCCAGCCGCAGCCACACGAAGTTGGCCTGCGACTCGGGCACCGTCCAGCCCTGGGACCGCAGCTCGCCCAGCACGCGTGTGCGCTCTTTCACAAGCGCCTCCACCCGCTCCGACAGCGCGTCCTCGCTGCGCAGCGAGGCGATGGCGGCCTCCTGTGCGAGCTCGCTCACACCGAAGGGCACCGCGGTCTTCCGCAGGGCCGCCGCCACTGGCTCGTGCGCGACCGCGAAACCGACCCGCAGCCCCGCCAGCCCGTACGCCTTGGAGAAGGTACGCAGCACGCACACGTTCGGCCGGTCGCGGTAGAGCTCCAGACCGTCGACCACCGCCTCGTCCCGCACGAACTCGCGGTAGGCCTCGTCCAGCACCACCAGCACGTCACGCGGCACCCGGTCCAGGAAACGCTCCAGCTCCGCACCGGTGAGGGCCGCCCCCGTGGGGTTGTTCGGGTTGCACACGAAGACGAGCCGGGTGCGGTCGGTGATCGCGTCCGCCATCGCGTCCAGGTCGTGCGCCTCCCTCTCGGCGCCCCCGGTCAGCGGCACCCGCACCGAGGCGGCACCGGAGATCTGCGTGATGATCGGATAGGCCTCGAAGGAACGCCAGGCGTAGATCACCTCGTCGCCGGGGCCCGCCGTGGCCTGGAGGAGTTGCTGCGCGACACCGACCGAGCCCGTGCCGGTCGCCAGGTGGGCGACGGGCACACCGAACCGCTCGGACAACTCCGCGTACAGCGCGGAGCAGCCCATGTCGGGGTAGCGGTTGAGCGAGCCGGCCGCCCGCGTCACCGACTCCAGCACGCCCGGCAGCGGCGGATAGGGGTTCTCGTTGGAGGACAGCTTGTAGGACACCGGGCCGTCCGCGGCGGCCGGCCGCCCCGGCTTGTAGCTGGGAATCCCCTCGATCACACCGCGCAACCGCGGCCCTGGCACCTTCTCGTCACTCACCGCTGCTCCTCCTCCTCGCGGGCCAATACTCTTCACCCTAAGAGGATTCACCCGCACGGCGTAGCCCCCCGCGAGGCGCCGCGTCCCGACGTTCGCC
>NZ_JASKYT010000086.1:0-23512 GCF_041028275.1 Streptomyces sp. PU-14G | reverse complement strand
GGCGCGGGGCGGGCGCGGGCTGACAGCCGGTACCCGGTGGCCGCCCGGGGGCCTCAGTCGTCGTTCAGCACCGACAGGTCCTGAGCCGACTCGGGGACCGCGACCGTGCTCCCGTCGTCCGGCAGCGCCTGAAGGGTGAAGGCGGGCAGCCCCGACTGTTCACGCTCCAGCATCCGGGAGGCGTACAGCGGTCCCCCCGACAGGCGCTCCACCGTCACCGCGTAGGTGCCCTTGCCGCCGGCCGGGCGCGGCGGGGTGACGGCTGTGGTGGTGTGCGCCTTCACGGTCACGGTGGTGCTCTTCGGGCTGCCACCGCCACTGCCGGCCGACGCGGTCACCCGGACCTTCGCCTCGCCCTTCGGCGCGGTCAGCGACAGCGTGGAGCCCTTCTCGCTGTTGTCGGCGGCCGTCGCGCGCTTGTGCACGGGTTGCGTCGCCGGGATGAACGCCGACTCCTGCTTGTCGCCCTTGCCGCGGAGCACACGGGCCGCGGCGACGATGCCGGGCGCCTCGGCGTCGCCCTCCGCCGGGGAGAGCACCAAGGAACCCGCCTCGCCCTGCGTGAGGTCCTTGAGGTCGACAGTGGTCGCCATGCCCGCCTTCACGTGCAGCCTCTCGTGCCCTGCGGGACTGATCAGACCGGAACGGCCCGCCAGTTTCACCGTCAGGTCGGCGTCATGGCCGCTCGGGGCGAAGACGGTAAGCCGTACGGAGGTGGCGTCCTTGGGAATGCCGGGGAGGACCGCGCCGGGGCTCGGGGTGGCGGCGGGAGGGAGCCAGTCGCCGCCCACCTTCCGGTCGGACGCCTGCACCTGTGCGCCCACCCGGCCGGACCGTGCGGTGACGTGCAGCGTCACATTGGTGACAGGTTCGGGGGTGAGCGTGGACAGCAGGACGGGCACCGTGGAGCGCGGCGGGACGGTGATGCCCTCCCCCGCGCCGCCGCCGGCCTTGATTTTGCCCTCCTTGCCGTACAGCTCCAGGTCGACGACCGCGCTGGTGCTGTCCGGGTTGGTCAGGTGCACGTAGTCCTGCCGGTCCTCGGCGGTGCTGGCGCCGGGGAACCAGAACGTGGTGTCCGGCGCCGAACACGAGGTGCCCTGGAGTCCGCGTCCCGCGCCCGCGCTGATGCTCGTCGTCTGCTGCACCGTCCAACCGGGCGCGAAGGGGCCGTCCGCCGTGCCGGTGAGCGCAGGCGCCTTGGGGTCGCTGGTGTCCTCGGTGACCGGCGTGCCGGGGCTGCTCAGGGAGAGGAAGGGTTTGCCGTCCTTCTTGCCGTCCTTCTTGCCGTCCGTCCCGCCCTGCTCCTCGGTGGGCTTGCCGTCCGTCCGGCCGTTGTCGCCCTTCTTGCTGTCGTCGCCCTTGCTGTCCTTGTCGCCCCCGTCGTTTTCTTCGTCCTTACCGCCCTTACCGCCCTTGCCGTCCTTGTCGTCCTTGCTGTCCGAGCCCGGGCCCTGGGGGGCCTCGGAATCGGCGAGTTCGGCGGGGTAGAGGGCCGCGCTGCCCTTCTCACCCGGGCCTCCCTTGGGCGTGAACGCCGTGTAGGAGGTCTCCGCGACGTCGGACGTGGTCGGCCGGGGGCACACCAACGTGGAGCGCTCCACGGGCTTGTGTGCGGCCGACTTGGCGCTGTCCCCGCTCTCTGCCGCCTCGTCCGGCGCCCAGAGGGTGGCCAGACCGGTCACGGCAGCCAGCGCGACGACGGTGCCGCCGAAGCTGAGGACTGTGCGGTTCACTGCTGCTCGCTCCCGTTGCCGTACCTGTTGTCGTAGCCGTCGCGCGCCGCGGTTTCGCCATAGCCGGGCGCGCCCTCGTAACCGGGCGCGCCCTCGTGGCCGGGCACCCCTTCGTACCCCGGGGCGTGGCCCGGCTGGTAGCCGTAGCCCTCGGGGCCGCCCTGTGCCGCGTACGGCTGTGCCTGCCAGCCGTCATAGGCGGTCTGCTGGTCGTAGCGCTGCTCCCCGTACCCCTGGCCACCGTAGGGCTGCTGGCCGTACGGCGGCTGGGCGTAGGACTGCTGCTCATAGGCGTGCTGGTCGTAAGCCTGCTGGTCGTAGGACTGCTGCTCGTAGGACTGCTGGTCGTACGGCCACTGGGCGTACGACTGCTGGTGCGGAACCTGGTCGTAGGACGGCTGCCCGTAGGAGTCGTGCCCGTAGGCAGGCTGCTCGTGGGCTGACTGCTGCTGGGCCGACTGCTCGTACGGGGCGTGCTCGGTGTACCCCGTCTCCGCCGCGGCGTCGTACTGGGGCCGGGGCTGGTACCCGGGCTGCTGCGGCACGTGAGGCTGCTGCGGCACGTGAGGCTGCTGCTGCTCGCCGTACGGATCGTGTGCGGGCTGCTCGGACAGACCGTGCGCCCCGGCACCACCGACGGCCTCCCCGGCCGCGGACTCCTCCGGCACGTCCGGTGCGGTTGTGGCCGCTTCGGCGGCTGCTCGCAGCCGGCGGGCCCTGCGGCCGTCCCCGTCGGCCGGGTCGGGCGCGGGCGGGGCTTCCGGCAGGTCGTCGTCCACCTCGCGCTTGCGGCCCGGCAGGGCCAGGACGAGGACGACGAGGAGGAGGAAGCCCTGGGACCACACCCACACCGTGTGGGTGAAGGGCGTCTCGTACGTGAGAGTCAGCTTGCCGCCCTCGGTGGGCAGTTCGAAGCCCTGCGCCCAGCCGTCGACGGTGATGCTCTTGAGCGGGCTGCCGTCCAGGCTCGCCTGCCAGCCGCCGTCCGCCTCGTCGGCGACCCGCAACACCCGCCCCGACGGTCCGGCCGGCAGGGTCGCGTGGGACTCGACGGGTCCTGACGCCACGGCGACCGGCGCGGTCACCGCGCCGCCCGCGCCGCTCTCCTCGCCGCCCGGGACGATCGAGACCCGCGAGACCTGCCGGTCGACGCGCCACAGTGCGCTGCCGTCCTCCTGGCTGAGGCGGGTGAGACCGGGAGTCGCGTCCAGCGTGCGGCTGACCTGGCGCGAGGTGCCGTCGCGCAACAGGACGTAGCGCACGGCATAACCGCCCAGTTGGCTCGTCTGGTCGGCTCCGGAGCCCGCGACGAGGTGGGAGACTACCTTGTCCAGCCGTGCGTCGTCGCCGCCGACGGCGGCCAGGTCCGCGTCCCCCAGACGGGCACCTGAGCCCCTCACGAGGGTGTAGCCGACCTCGGCAGCGCCCTCGGGCTGGTCGAGGACGAGGGTACGGGCCTGGTCGCTGGTCGTACTCTCCTCCGCGACGAAGGCGGGCACCTGCACCGGGTCGCGCCGCGAGAGGGGACCGTCGGCGCCACCGGCCATCCAGCCGACCGCGGCGCACAGCGGGGCGAGGACGGCCGCAGCCGCGATCAGCACGGCGACGGGCTGACGCCAGCCGAAGCTCTGCGCCGCCACCCGCTCCTTCGCGCCCTCGGCACCGACCGCGGCGGCGCTCAGCAACCCGATCCCGTACACGAGGGTGGCCGGACCCGCCCAGGCCGAACCGTTGGACAGCGCGGCGAAGACCAGCCCGGTCAGCGCCACGGTCCACGCCGCACGCACGGCCAGCTGCCGCTCGCCGCGCAGCAGGGCGGCCAGCCCGGCGAGCACCAGTCCGACGAGGAAGAGCCCGTCCGTGGTGCCGGGCCCGCCCGGCGAAACAGTCAGCAGGTCGACGGCGGAGGCGGCGCCGGTGCCGTACTCCAGACCCACCTCGCTCAGGAACATGCCGGGGTCGGCCAGCAGGGACAGCGACCAGGGGGCGAGCAGCAGCACGGGCGTCACCAGGGCGACCCCGAGGCGCGCCGCGCGCATGCCCGGCGAGCCCTGCCGTACCCGTACCGCGAGCACGACGACGGCCAGCACCACCGCCAGCGGCCACACCAGGGGGGTGAACGCGGTCGTGAGGGTCAGCAGCAGCGCGTACGCCCACGCGGACCGCCAGCCGCCCTTACCGTGCAGCCCGCAGGACGAGACAGCGGCGCGCGCCAGCAGGGGCAGCAGGATCGCCAGCACGGCGGTACCGACGCGGCCCTGCGCGAGGGCGCCGGTGGCGGCGGGAAGGAACGCGTACGCGACGCTCCCCCAGGCCCGCACCAGACGCGAGTCGACCAGCGGACGGGAGGCGAAGTAGGCGGTGAGCCCGGCCAGCGGCACGGAGCACACCAGCAGCAGTGTCAGCGCCAGGCTGGTACTGCCGAACAGGAGGGTGGCGAAGGTGGCGAGGACGGCCAGATAGGGCGGAGCCGACTCGGTACCGCCCGTGCCGACGGGGTGCCAGCCGTCCAGGTAGCGCGCCCACAGGTCGGAGACGTTGTCGGGGACGGGCAGCAGTGCCCCGCCCGCCAGCGCCCCACCGCCCAGCAGCGACCGGCAGGCGACCAGGGAGACGACCAGCAGGACGGCGAAGAGGACGGGCCCCGGCTTACGGGCGACCCGTTTGACGCGCGCGAACTGCTCGACCTCCAGGAAGTCCGCGTCGTCGTCCGAGGGCCCGGACTCGACGGCACCGTGCCGCCCTCCGGCCGACAGCTCCGCCTCGGAGCGGCCGGAGAAGTTGCTGGTGACCTGCTCCAGCGTGGCGCGGAGGGTGGCACCCGGCGGAGGAAACAGGGGGCGCAGCTCCTTGTGCGGCACCACGGGCCTGCCCCGTCTGCGCCGCGCGGCCAGCACCCGGCCGGACCGCAGCAGCGTGCCGGACAGCCCGGTGATCTCATCCAGCGCCTGCCCGGGCACCTTGCCGACCAGATAGGCGAGCGTGCGCACGAGGGTGCCGAAAACCAGCCGCAGCAACACCCAGGGGAGCAGGGCACCCGAGGTGTTGGCGAGCAGCGTGTAGACGGCGCCCGCCTTGTCGACACGGTGCGGGCTCGCGCCGCTGCGGCTGGCCCGGCCCACGCAGTCGACCGGACGGCGCTCCCGCGAGGCCGCCTCGGCGTGCCGCACCACGGCGTCCGGCGCGACCAGCACCCGGTGCCCCGCGGCCTGCGCACGCCAGCACAGATCGACGTCGTCCCGCATCAGCGGCAGCGCCCGGTCGAAACCGCCGAGCTGGTCGAAGACGTCGCGGCGGATGAGCATGCCGGCGGTGGAGACGGCCAGCACGGGCCGCACCTGGTCGTACTGGCCCTGGTCCTGTTCCCGACGGTCGATGCCGGTCCAGCGCCTGCCGCTGTTGGCGAGCGAGACGCCCGCCTCCAGCAGCTGCCTGTGGTCGTACCAACTGCGCAGCTTGGGTCCCGCGATGCTGACGGACGGGTCCGCGTCGACGACCCGCAACAGTTCGGCGAGGGCGTCCGCCTCCGGCGCGCAGTCGTCGTGCAGCAGCCACAGCCACTCGACGGGCTCCCCGTAGGGCAGCTCAGGCATGTCGTAGGCGTCGTCGCGCCAGGCCCTGTTGACCGGGTCCCAGCCGCTGGGCCGCTTCAGGTACGGCAGGTCCTCGGGGGTCAGCCTGCGAGCGGTACGTGCGGCCTCCTCGACCGCGGTGCCGAATCCGGTACGGCGCGCCATGTGCAGCACGCGTTCGCCGCCGAGCGCTTCGGTGAGCAGTTCGGCGGAGTTGTCCGCGCTGCCGGTGTCGGCAGCGATGATGTTCTGCACCGGGCGGCTCTGTTCCAGCAGCCCGCGCAGCGCGTCGGGGAGCCAGCGCCTGCCGTCGTGCGCGACGATCACGGCGGTGACGACGTGCCGGGGGAACTCGGGCGGCTCCACGGTGGCCAACCCTGCTGCGGCCGCCTCGTAATGGGCCGCCATATGGCTGTGCACGGACATCGAGGTAGGGGCCCTCCCCGGGGTGCCGGGGCCTCGCGGCGGTGCCGCGCTGTGGCTGCAAGCCCCCGGAAGACGCGTATCGGAGCGGTGAACGCACCCCCTGTGCCAGGGCGGTGCGTCGCGGACGGCCCCACACTAACGGCTCCCACCCGTGCGTCCGGCGCCTTGGTGCAACTGGCCCGAGGGGGCCGCACAGGACGGGGGACGGCTCTCGACGGCTCCCGCCCACTCGATACGGACAGCCGAACGCGGCTCGAACGGGCACCCGCGGAAGGCGGCCGGAGGCCGCCACGTGGGAAGGGTGGCCAGAAGGTCAGATGGCCGACGACAACCGGAAAGCGGGCCGGCAGGCCGACAGCAGGCCGGATGGCCGGACGCAGGCCGGGTGGCCGGACGCAGGCCGGGTGGCCCGCGTCGACCAGGCAGCTGGGGGCGGTGGGCCGCCGGGACGCCGCGGCTCACCGGTCGTGGCGGGCGAGGGGACTCGACGAACAACGGCGACGGCGGTCAGGCGGAAGCGCCAGCCGGAAGCGGCAGTCAGCCGCATCGGCAACCAGCGGGAAGTGGCGATCAGCCGGTAGCGGCGATCAGCCCGAAGTGGCGGACAGGCGGAGGTGGTGACCGACAGACGGAAGGGACGGTCAGGCGTCGAACGCCGGAGTCGAACACCGGACGAGACGCGCTCGGACGGCCGAACGCAGGTCGAGCGCTCGGGCGGCGGTGGGCCTCGAATCGCCCGGCGCAGCGGCGAGGCGGCGGAGCAGCGAGGCGGCGGAGCAGCGAGGCGGCGGGGCGGCGCTCCGTCAGATCGCGGCTTTCTTCAGCCGACGCCGTTCCCGTTCGGACAGGCCGCCCCAAATACCGAAGCGTTCGTCATTGGCGAGAGCGTATTCGAGGCATTCCGAGCGGACTTCACACGCGAGGCAGACCTTTTTCGCCTCGCGGGTTGAACCGCCCTTCTCGGGGAAGAACGACTCCGGGTCGGTCTGGGCGCACAACGCGCGCTCCTGCCAGCCCAGCTCCTCGTCCGCCTCTTCGACCAGCAGTTGTTGGAACAGCTCGGTCATGTGCGCCCCTCGATCCGTCTCTGCGACCCCGTGATGCTGTCGTTATCGAACCCTCTTGAACGACACGAGTGAAATTACAAGTGTGCCGATCCGGGGCAGTCAAGCCGAGATCTGCTATTGAGCCCGTTATTCACCCGGCGGAACCAAGCGTTCGCCGTAAGTGTTCAAATCAGCATGAACTATGACACTCACATCCGGAGGCCGTCCCATTTGTCCGGCTTCTGCATGGAGAACGTGATGACCTGCTTTCACGTTCCGCACCAACGCCCGGATGGCCCTGATCACGTTCCGGTCACGGAAGGACAACGGCGATCCGAGTGCGGTTGGTGCGCCGTATCTCCCGTCGAGGGCAGCACAAACCTTTCACCGGCCGGAGCGACCGGAACCGGTGAAACATCCCTCACAAACGTGACGTCAGGTTGACACCGGGGGGCCGGAACGCTCTCCTTGGACGCATGTCAGCGACCTCTGAGATCCGCACGGCCCGTGGCGCCCTCGCCCCACGGCCTGCCGGGGGTGCACCTGCCTCCCCCGCTGCTTCTCACGTCCTGGAGCTCCGCCGCTGTCGCTGTCCCCGGGGCTGTCCGGCGCGCTGTCGCTGAACCCTCCGCCCTGACCTCGGGTCGGGTCTTGTCACACCCACCGACCGGCTGAAGAGCCGCGCGGTCGCTGTCCGGCCGACGAGCACCCCTCCAGCCGGGCGGCGCGCCAGGGTTTCCTCCCGCGTCTCTCCTCCCCGCACCTTTCTTCCCGCGTCGGCTGCCGCTGCCGCAGCACGCAGCCCTCCGACGCGTTCTCCCAGCTCCCTGTCCAGCTCTCTGCGAAGGCACCTTTGCACGTGAACAGCGACGTCGAAATCGCCGGCGACCCGCTCGCCGTCCCGCACCTCCTTCCTCCCACCCCCGCGCACCCCGGCACCGTCGCGGGGTACGCCGGAGTGATCCGTGAACTGGCCGCCGACCGCGCCTCCTGGGCGCCCCTGGTGCGCTACGACCCCACCCTGCGCTGGTACCACCGGTTGCGCACCGGCCCCGGCTACGAGGTGTGGCTGCTCAGTTGGCTGCCCGGGCAGGGCAGCGGGAGGCACGACCACGGGCGCTCGTTCGGTGTCTTCGGTGTACTGGCGGGGGAGTTGACCGAACACGGGAGCGGCGCCCGGGTGCTCACCCCCGGAACGGTGCGGGTCTTCGCCCCCGGATACGTGCACGAGGTGACCAACGACGGTCTGGAACCGGTCGTCAGTGTGCACGTCTACGCGCCGGGGCTGACCGAGATGCCCCGGCACTGCTCCGTCGGTCCTGCCGTCACCCGGCACGCGTCGGCCTGACGGCCCCGTGCGGGCTGCCGTGGACTTCGACGGCCCGGCCCGCCATGCCACCCCACCGCGCCACCAGCCACGTCACCCGGCGCGTCACTCGGCACGCCATTCGCCGCGTCACCCGGCGCGCCGCCCGGCACGCCACCCGCCGCGTCACCCGGCGCGCCGTTTCCCGGAGGGTGGCCGGGGCGGGCTGATGTCCGCGGCGGGCGCCGGGCTGCGAGACTGGTGCACATGCAGCGCATTGTGGTTCTGGCCGGGGGCATCGGCGGTGCCCGTTTCCTGCGCGGACTCAGGTCCGCGGCGCCCGACGCGGAGATCACCGTCGTGGGCAACACCGGTGACGACATCCATCTGTTCGGACTGAAGGTCTGCCCGGACCTCGACACCGTGATGTACACCCTGGGTGGCGGCATCCACGAGGGTCAGGGCTGGGGTCGCGCCGACGAGACGTTCACCGTGAAGGAGGAACTGGCCGCCTACGGTGTGGGCCCCGAGTGGTTCGGGCTGGGCGACCGTGACTTCGCCACCCACATCGTGCGCACCCAGATGATCGCCGCCGGGTATCCGCTCAGCGCCGTCACCGAGGCCCTGTGCGCGCGCTGGCAGCCGGGGGTGCGACTGCTGCCGATGACGGACGACCGCGTCGAGACCCACGTGCTCATCGACGATCCGGAGGCGCAGGGAGGGGAAGGCAGCCGCAAGGCAGTCCACTTCCAGGAGTACTGGGTGCGGCTGCGGGCGTCCGTGGACGCGCACGCGGTGGTGCCCGTCGGTGCCGAGGCCGCCAAGCCGGCGCCCGGCGTCCTGGAGGCCATCGCCGCGTCCGACGTCGTCCTCTTCCCGCCGTCCAACCCGGTCGTCAGTGTCGGCACGATCCTGGCGGTGCCCGGCATCAGGGAGGCCATCGCGGACGCGGGTGTGCCGGTCGTCGGCCTCTCCCCCATCGTCGGTGACGCGCCGGTGCGCGGAATGGCGGACAAGGTGCTGTCGGCCGTGGGGGTGGAGACCACGGCGGCGGCCGTCGCCGCGCACTACGGTTCGGGGCTGCTGGACGGCTGGCTGGTGGACACCGTGGACGCGGGCACCGTCGCGGCCGTCGAGGACGCCGGCATCCGGTGCCGCGCGGTGCCGCTGATGATGAGCGACGAACAGGCGACCGCGCAGATGGCACGGGAGGCGCTCCGGCTGGCCGAGGAGGTGCGGGCATGACGGCGACGCCCGCGACGCCGCCGCTCCCGGACGGGGCCACGGACACGGAGGCGCCCGCGTCGGCCCCTGCTCCCGCGCACGCGCCGTCCCAGCACGCGCCCTCCCCGCACGCGCCCTCCCCGCACGCGTCCTCCGCACACGGGTCCTTTGCGTCCGGGTCGCCCTCTTACGAGGTCTGGGCGCTGTCCGGCATCCCCGAGGTGCGCCCCGGTGACGACCTGGCCGCACTCGTCCTCCGGGCGGCGGAGGCGGACGGGCGCACGCTCGTGGACGGTGACGTCCTCATCGTCACGTCGAAGATCGTGAGCAAGGCGGAAGGCCGCATCGTGGAGGCCGACGACCGCGATGCCGCGATCGACGCGGAGACCGTGCGCGTCGTCGCCCGGCGCGGCGCCGCGCGCATCGTGGAGTCGCGGCACGGTTTCGTGATGGCCGCCGCCGGTGTCGACGCCTCCAACACGCCCAAGGGCACCGTACTGTTGCTGCCGAAGGACCCGGACGCCGCGGCCCGCCGGGTGCGCGACGGGGTGCGCGAGACGCTGGGTGTCACGGTCGGTGTCGTCGTCACCGACACGTTCGGACGGCCCTGGCGCGAGGGACAGACCGATGTGGCCATCGGCGCCGCCGGCGTGCGGGTCCTGGAGGACCTGCGAGGCGGCGTCGACGCCCACGGCAACCCGCTGGGCGTCACCGTCACCGCTGTCGGCGACGAGCTGGCCGCCGCGGGCGAACTGGTCCAGGGCAAGGCGGACGGGCTGCCCGTCGCCGTGGTGCGCGGACTGGCCCGCCACGTGCTTCCCGCCCCCGAGGAGGGCGGTGACACCGAGCCCCCGGTCACGGCACGCGCGCTGGTGCGGGACGCCGCGACGGACATGTTCCGGCTCGGCACCTCGGAGGCCGTACGGGAGGCGGTGACGCTGCGCCGCACCGTACGGGAGTTCACGGCCGACCCCGTGGACGGACAGGCGGTGCGGCGGGCCGTCGCCGCCGCTGTGACCGCGCCCGCGCCGCACCACACCACTCCCTGGCGGTTCGTCCTGCTGGAGAGCGAGAGCTCCCGGCTGCGGCTGCTGGACGCCATGCGTGACGCCTGGGTCGCCGACCTGCGCGCCGACGGCAAGAGCGAACAGAGCATCGCCAAGCGGGTCAAGCGCGGCGACGTGCTGCGAGGCGCGCCGTACCTCGCCGTCCCCTGCCTGGTCATGGACGGCTCCCACACCTACCCCGACGCGCGGCGCAACGCCTCCGAGCGGGAGATGTTCGTGGTGGCGACCGGCGCGGGCATCCAGAACTTCCTCGTCGCGCTCGCCGGCGAACAGCTGGGGTCGGCGTGGATCTCCTCCACCATGTTCTGCCGCGACGTCGTCCGCGACGTCCTCAAGCTGCCCGCCGACTGGGACCCCATGGGCGCCGTCGCCATCGGGCGGCCCGCGGCCCCGCCCCGGCAGCGCCCGGCACGCGCGGCGGAGGACTTCGTCGTCGAGAGGTGAGCCCGGCGGCTCCGACGACAGCCGGGGCCCTCCCGGGCTGCCGTCCGTCCCGGGGCTGCCGTCCGCCCCGGGCTACAGCGGGGCGATGTTCCCCACCGGGAACCGGGGCTGACGGCGCGGCATGCGCGGGCCGCCCAGCAGGACCAGGCGGGAGGCGCGGTGCCGCTGCCCCTCGTACGGGGCCAGCAGTGCGAGCATGCCGTCGTCGTCGACGCCCCGCACGCCCGTGAGTGCGTACCCGACCAGGCGCGGCAGGTGCAGATCCCCGACCGTGACGGCGTCCGGCTCGCCGTTGGAGCGCTGCAGCACCTCCGCCGCCGTCCAGGGGCCGATGCCGGGGATCGCCTGGAGCCGGGCCTGCGCCTCGGCGAGCCCCATGTGTGCCGCCTCCTCCATGCGGCTCGCCCGCTGGAGGGCGCGCAGAACGGCGGCGGAACGCTTCTCGTCGACCCCGGCGCGGTGCCACTCCCACGAGGGAATCCGCAGCCAGTCACGCGGGTGGGGCATCACCCACAGGTTGGGATGCGGCCCCGGCGCGCGCTCGCCGAAGCGGCGGACCAGCAGCCGCCAGGCGCGGTACGCCTCCTCCGCGGTGAACTTCTGCTCCAGGACGGAGGGGATCAGCGACTCCAGCACCCGCCCGGTGCGGATCAGCCGCAGCCCGGGGTGGCGGCGGTGCGCCTCGCGGGTGAGGTCGTGGTGCGGGACGAAGGCGTCCGGGTCGTCCTCGGCACCGAGCAGACCGGGAAGCCTCTCCAGCAGCCATGCGGCGCCCGGCCCCCACGCCTCGGCGCGCACCTGGCCGTGTGCGCCGCCGGGCCGTAGCCGCACGCACAGCGCCGCAGGCCCTTCCGGGGTACGCGTGCCGCGCCAGACCGCGCCGCCGGCGCCGCCCTCGGCGCGGTACGTCGGGTCGTACGGACCACGGCGCAGCACGCCCAGATTGCCGTGCAGGTCGTACGGGCCCGGCGGGGTCCAGGTGCGGGTGAGTGACACGGACAGCAAGAGTAGGGCCTGGCACCGACAGCCCCGCACGGGCCGGCACGGCAGCCGGCCACTGGTCCGAGGAGAGCTACTGGTCCGAGGAGAAGCGGACCGCGCCGGCGGGGATGCGGGCGTCGCACCAGACGCGGATACCACCGCGCAGCTCGTTGCCCTCCCCGATGACGGCGCCGTCGCCGATGACCGCACCGTCCAGCACCGTGTCGGCACCGATGCGGGCACCGGCACCGATCAGGGAGTCCCGGATCCGCGCGCCGGGTGCGACCACGGCGCCGTCGAGCAGCGCGCTGCCGTCGATCCTGGCGCCCGCGCCGACCTCGGCGCCCGCCCCGGCCACCGAACCGCCGGTCAGCTTGGCGTCCCCGGCGACCTGGGCGCTGGCCAGTATCAGCCGCTCGCCGCACCGCCCCGGTACGGCGGGGGAGGGCGCGCGGCCCAGTACCAGGTCGGCGGAGCCGCGGACGAACGACGCGGGGGTGCCCAGGTCGAGCCAGTAGGTGGAGTCGACCATGCCGTGCAGGTGCGCGCCGGCCTCCAGCAGCCCGGGAAAGGTCTCCCGTTCGACCGAGACCGGCCGACCGGCCGGAATGGTGTCGATGACGGACCGGGTGAAGACGTAGGCACCGGCGTTGATCTGGTCGGTGACGATCTCCTCGGGCGTCTGCGGCTTCTCCAGGAAGGCCGCCACCCGTCCGGAGGCGTCGGTGGGCACGAGCCCGAAGGCGCGCGGATCGGTGACCCGCGTCAGGTGCAGCGAGACGTCGGCGCCCGCCCGGGTGTGCTGATCGACCAGAGCCCGGATGTCGAGCCCCGAGAGGATGTCGCCGTTGAAGATGAGAACCGGCTCGTCGGGGGACGAGTACAGCCGGGAGGCCACGTTGCGGATGGCGCCGCCGGTGCCCAGCGGTTCCTCCTCGGTGACGTACTCCAGATGCAGACCGAGCTGGGAGCCGTCGCCGAAGTACGGCTCGAAGACCTCGGCGAGATAGGAGGTGGCCATCACCACGTGGTCGACACCCGCCGCGCGGGCACGCGCCAACTGGTGGGTGAGGAAGGGCACACCCGCGGCGGGGACCATGGGCTTGGGGGTGTTCACCGTGAGCGGACGCAGCCGGGTGCCCTTGCCCCCGACCAGGAGGATCGCCTCTGTCACCTGTCGTCTCTGCTTCCTGCCGGGGTCCGCCTGCCGCCCTTCCGTGCGGCCGGCGGACAGTTTATGCAGACGTCCGCGCACCTGTTCCCCGGCCCGGGGCCCCTCCGCGCGCACCCCCGGCAGACGCCCGGCGGACGCCTGCCCGGCGGACGCCTGTCTGGCAGACGCCCGGCAAACGCCTGGCGGACACCCCAGGCCGCCCGTACGGTGCTCCGGCTTCCGGTCCGCCCGTCAGCGGCCCTGCAGGCGGGCCGCCGCGGTGCGGATCGTGCCGAGCTTCCCGTACAGCCGGGCTCCGGGGCACTCGGTGACGAAACCGTCCTTGTGCCCTGACACCGTGTGGAACTCGACCTTCTTCCCCTTCTTGAACTTGCCTCCCCCTGAGGTCAGCCACGTCTTGCCCGCAGGGTCGACGCCGGAGAGGCCCAGCTTCCACGCGGTGAGTTTCTCCAGCGCTTCGAGGGCCTTCCGGGAGGGCTCCTTCTTGTCGTACGAACCGAGGACGGCGATGCCCGTGCTGTTCGTGTTGAACCCCAAAGTGTGGGCCCCCATCACCGGCTTGGCCACACCTCCGGCTCGCCCCTCGTAGATCGTGCCGCACTTGTCGACGAGGAAGTTGTAGCCGATGTCCCGCCACTTGCTGCTCTTGACGTGGTAGCGGTACATGCCCCGGATGATCTTCGGCGCCTGCTTGCAGCTGTAGTCGTTGGTCATGGCGGTGTGGTGTACGAAGGCCGCCTTGACCTTCTTGGTGTAGGAGAACCCGGACTCGCGCAGCTTCTCGTCGGCGTGCCAGCCCTTGCGGGTCACGATCCGCGGCCGGGGTCCCGCGTACTGACCGGCCGTCGGGTACTCCGCCCGGGTCGCTTCCTGGGTCAGCGCGGGCAGCACGCCGCCGCCGGCGGTCTGCGTGGACTCGGCGGAACCGCTTCCCGCACTCTCCCCGGCCGACCCCGCTCCTGACCCGGCTGCTCCGTTGTCGCGGGCACCCGCGCTCGGCGGGGCCACCCCCTGGTCGGGGGACCCGGTGGGAGACGGCACATTCGGGTCGGGGGGCGCGTCCGTGGGGGCAGGCGCGTCCGTGGGGGCTCCCGTGTCGGGGCCGGGGTCGACCAGTTCGAGACGGAGTCCCTCGGGAAGCCGCGCGGAGGCCCCTCCCTCTCCCGACGTTTCCTTCGCCCCGTTGGGCGCGTCCGCCGCTCCCTTCGGCGACTCCGCGGCCCCCTCCGGCACTTCCTCCGGTGCTCCCTCCGTGCTTTCCGTCGCCCCTTGCGCCGCGGGTTCCGGCAGAACGCGGGCCTCGACACCGTCCGAGGGGCCGACCCAGAGGGGAGCCGTCGCGCCGCGCGCCTGCTGGTCGGCGACCTCGCGGCCGGCGTCACCGGAGTGGGCGTCCAGGTCCTGCCATCCGGACCACCGGCCCGTCCCGGCGTTCCGGGTGCGCACCTGGACGCGTCCCCCGAGGGGTCGGTCCGCGCGGTCCCACACCACGCCGAGGAGGGAGTACGGGTGCACCGTGCGGGCGGCAATCCGTACGGCAGAGCGGTTCTGGCCCCCGGCACGCGGCTCCGCGGTCTGCCCGGCGAAGGCCAGCGACTGGGTGTGGCCCGGTACGCGCTCCTGGGAGGCACCCCCGGGCTCCCCGGGCTCCCCGCTCTCCCCGGGCTTCTGGGATGCCTGGGCCCCCCGGGACGGCTGGGGTGCCTCGGGCGGTGCCTGCGCCTTCGAGGACGACTCGGGCGCGGACGGTGTGGTGGCGGAGGCGAGGGGGGTCAGCGACAGCAGCAGGGCGGCAGCGCCCACGGCGCCGATCGAATGAGCACAATTGGCACGCATGCCCATGATCATGGGCATATCTGATCATCGGTGTCCATTACCGCACCGCCAGCCGGACGCAGGCGTACGCTGACGCGGATGAACGCCACTGACCGCACCCCCGCCGGCCTGCTGCGGACCGCACTGTCCGACGACCCGTCACGTCCGCTGGTGACCTTCTACGACGACGCCACGGGTGAACGCGTCGAGCTGTCCGTCGCGACCTTCGCCAACTGGGTGGCCAAGACCGCGAACCTCCTCCAGGACGAACTCTCCGCCGAGCCCGGTGACCGGCTCGCCCTGCTGCTGCCCGCCCACTGGCAGACGGCCGTATGGCTGCTGGCCTGCTCCCGCGTGGGCGTCGTCGCCGACCTGGGCGAGGGCTCCGGGAGCGCCGCCCGCGCCGACGTGGCGGTGTGCGGCCCCGACACGCTGGAGGCGGGACGCTCCTGCTCCGGCGAGCGGGTGGCGCTGAGCCTGCGGCCGATGGGCGGGCGCTTCCCGCAGCCGCCGGAGGGCTTCATGGACTACGCCGTCGAGGTACCGGGACAGGGCGACCAGTTCTCCCCGTACGCACCGGTCGACCCCGACGGGCCCGCGCTGGCGCTGCCCGACGGCAGTGAACTGACAGGCGCACAGGTGGTCGACCGCGCGCGTGCGGACGCCACGGACCGCGGACTGACGGCGGGCTCGCGACTGCTCTCGGCGCTCCCCTACGACGACTGGGACGGTCTCAGCGCGGGACTCCTCGCGCCGCTGGCGGCCGGCGGCTCGGTGGTCCTGGCACCGCGGCTGGAGCGGCTGGACGCCGCGTCCCTGGACCAGCGCAAGGAGAACGAGCGGGTGACCCACACGGCCGGCTGACGGACCACGACGGGGACCGCGACGGACCACGACAGGGACCGCCACAGACCACGCCGCACCGCGGGCGGCTGCCGGAACGCGGCAGCCGCCTTCGCGCCCACCTCGCCCCTCCCCCGCCAACTCCCCGCGCTCCACTGCCGCCTCAGATACAACCCTGCGCGGGTTTCGTACGTCTGTCTTCATGACCGGCGCAGCCGTACGTGTGTGCGGACCGGCGCTGCCGCGACACGAGGGAAGACACCAGCCGTGACCGATCCGGGCACCATCGACACCGATTCCGGCACGCCCGCCACGGCTTCCGTCCGCCCCCGCAGACGCCGTCGTCTCCGGTGGGCGGCGCTCGCCACCGCCGGTCTGCTCCTGGCCGTCGCCGCGACCGGCTGGTCCCTCTACCGGAAGCTCGACGCCAACATCCGCACCGACTCGGGCACCGCGCAGGCGCTGGCGCCCTACGAGAAGGAGCGCCCGGCACCGGCCGAGGGCACCGGTGAGGCGCGCAACATCCTGCTCCTGGGCTCCGACAACCGCGGCGACGGCAACGGCGCGTGGGGCAGGGACGAGGGAAGTCAGCGTTCGGACACGACGATCCTGCTGCACATCGCGGCCGACCGGCGCAGCGCGACCGCGATGTCGATACCGCGTGACCTGATGGTGGACATCCCCGGCTGCCGGCAGCGGGACGGCTCGTCGGCGCGTGCACAGTTCGCGCAGTTCAACTGGGCGTTCCAGAACGGGGGCGCGGCCTGCGCGATCCGGACGGTCGAGAAGATGACGGACGTCCGCATCGATCACCATCTGGTCGTGGACTTCCAGGGGTTCACCGAACTGGTGGACGCGGTCGGCGGGGTGGAGGTGTGCCTGGCGCAGCCGGTGCACGACCGGGAGGCCAAGCTCGACCTTCCGGCGGGGAGGCAGACGCTGGACGGTGAGGACGCGCTCGGTTATGTCCGGGCTCGGCACGGTCTGGGCAACGGCAGTGATACCCAACGCATCGAACGTCAGCAGCGTTTTCTGGGATCACTCGTGAAGAAGGTGCGCAGTAACGGTGTACTGCTGAATCCGGCCAAGGCCTATCCGGTGCTGGATGCGGCGACCTCGTCCCTGACCGCCGATTCCGGGCTCGATTCCCTCTCTGAACTGTACGAACTGACGCGGAGTGTGCGGGATATCCCGCAGGATCACATCCTCTTTCTTACAGTGCCCCGACAACCGTACGAACCGGACATCAATCGTGATGCGCTGGTGCGTCCGGCGGCCGACGAGCTCTTTGCCAAACTCCGCGAGGACCGGCCGATACGGGTCGAGAACAAGCGCGAAGGCAAGAAAGATAAGAACGGCGCCGAGGAGGATGGGACGGACAACGCAGGTCAGCCCTATCGGGGAACAACAGCCGACCGGGACATCTGCACGAACGAATGAAGCTGGGAATGAGCCGAATTGACCGTTTCCGACTGCATGGAATTTGTCACCGGCGTCGCTAGCCGCCGAACCTGCCGGATAGTGTGAGCGCTCCGGCCGGCCCCGGGGCGGCCTCAGCAGCCGGTTGTTATGGAGGACTTACGCAATCGTGGACGCGCAAGGCCGTGGGCACGCGGGAGATGTCGACCCCGCGGATCAGTGGGTGTTCAACCCGAACACCGGCAGCTATGAGCTGCGACTGAACCCCGTCGCCGACGACTCCCCGAGTCAGTACGGCGGCCGCCGCACCTCCGCCCCGCGTCAGAGAAGATCCTCCCCCGACGAGGACACCGCGACACCTTCCGGCCCCTCGGACGCCTCGGGCCGCTCCGGTTCGCGTTCCGGCAGCCGCTCGGAGTCCGCCGGCCGCGCCGGTGGTGCCCGGGCCGGGTCCCGGGCGAGTGACCGCCCTGGCTCGCGCGCCGCGCGGCGCGCCGAGGCCAAACTGCCCGCGCAGCGTCGGGCACGCGCCTCCGAGCGGTCCTCGTCCGCCGACGGCGGACGAGGTGGCGGGCACGGCCGCAGGAAGGCCAAACGGAGGCTGTCGAAGAAGCAGAAGGCGCTGCGGATCGGCGGCGGTGTCGTCGGGTTCGTGATGGTGGCGGGCTGTGTCGGCGGCGTGTACATGTACCAGCGGCTCAACGGCAACATCAACAAGATCGACGTCGGCGAGGAGAACCCCGCGGTCAAGGACGGCCCGGTCAACATCCTCGTCATCGGCACCGACGCCCGCGAGGGCAAGGGCAACACCGGTTACGGCGACGCGGGCAGCGTCGGGCACGCGGACACCACGTTCCTCTTCCACGTCTCCGAGGACCGCTCCAACGCCACCGCGCTCTCCATCCCGCGCGACATGGTCACCGACATCCCCCAGTGCGAGACGAAGGGGGAGAACGGGCAGACCAAGGTGATCCGCGCGGAGCAGAACGTCCGCTTCAACACGAGCCTGGGCCAGGAGGAACGCGACCCTGGCTGCACCTGGCGCACCGTGGAGAAGCTGACCGGCGTGCAGATCGACCACTTCATGATGGCCGACTTCAACGCCGTCAAGGAGCTGTCCACGGCGGTCGGCGGCGTCGAGGTGTGCACCGCCAAGGACATCAACGACCCGAAGTCGCACCTGAACCTGAAAGCCGGGCGGCACACCATCAAGGGCGAGCAGGCTCTCGCGTTCGTCCGCACCCGGCACTCGGTGGGTTTCGGCAGCGACCTGAGCCGGATCAAGCTCCAGCAGCAGTTCCTCAGCGCGATGATCCGCAAGATGAAGTCCGGGGACACGCTCACCAACCCCTCCAAGCTGTTCAAGCTCAGCGACGCCGCGACCAAGGCGCTGACGGTGGACACGGGCATCGGCAGCGTCAAGAAGCTGATGGCGCTGGCGAACGACCTCAAGCGGGTCAACACGGACAACATCACGTTCGCCACCGTGCCGGTCGTGGACAACCCCGACGATCCGGCGACCGTCATACTCAACGAGGCGAAGGCCGAGCCGCTGTTCAAGATGGTTCGCGCCGACAAGTCCCTGACCAAGACGGACAAGGCCAAAAAGAAGAAGAAGGAAGAGTCCAAGCCGAAGGCCGAGAAGGCGCCCGCCTCCGAGGTCGACGTCTCCGTCCGCAACGGTGGCGGCCCCGCCGGGGCCGCGGCCGGGACGGTGGAGTGGCTGACGAGCAAGGGGGTGGGCAACGCGGCCTCCGGCGGCAACGCGCCGCAGCCCCTGGAGAAGACCAGGCTGGAGTACACCGCGTCGCAGGAGGGCCAGGCGGTCCGGCTGGCGGACATGCTGAAGCTGCCGGCGTCGGCGCTGAAGAAGACCGAGGACACGGGTTCGGGGTCGAGCATGACGCTGACGCTCGGCAAGGACTTCACGGCGGCGGGAAAGCCGGTCGGCGCCCCCGACAAGGCCCCCTCCGGGGTCGAGAAGGTCAACGCCGGCGACAAGAACGTGTGTGCAAAGTGACGTCTACCCCTCCGGCACGTCCCGCCAGGCGGCCGGAGGCAGCACGACCTGAAAACCCCGGGGAGGTCCCGTGCGGCAGTACAGCAGCGACGGCGGCGAGGGAGCGCGAAGTAGCGCCCCCACCGCTGCCGACCGCGGGTGGGACGAAAGCCTGTACGAGGACCGCCCCGCACAGCCCGGCTCACCGCAGGCCGGAAGTCCGACGCAGCACGGAGCTCCGCAAGCCGGAAGTCCGGTGCAGCACGGGAACCCGCAGGGCGGGGGCGCGGGACGCGCTGTGTCCGCGTCCGACGCGGCGGGCCGCGAGCGCGGGGGCAGGGGCCGCCGCCGTCACACGCAGCGCGGTGCCGGCCGCGGGGGCGGCGAGGTGAACGCGGCGGCGGCCACCGGCCCTCCGCGGCGCGGGCGGCGCGTGCTGCGCTGGTCGGCCATCGTCCTGGCACTGCTCATACTCGCCACCGCGGGAGCGGGCTACCTGTACTACCAGCACCTCAACGGGAACCTCGACAAGGACGACCTGAACCTCGGCGACAGCAAGCTGGACAAGGCCGATCCCAACGCCGAGGGCCAGACGCCGATGAACATCCTGCTGCTGGGCTCCGACTCGCGCGCCTCCGCGGAGAACGTGCGGCTCGGCGGCTCCCGCGCGGACCGCGACCGGCCGCCGCTCGCGGACGTGCAGATGCTGCTGCACGTCTCCGCCGACCGCAGCAACATGTCGGTCGTCTCCGTGCCGCGTGACACCCGCACGACGATCCCCAAGTGCACCGACCCGGACGACGGCAAGGTGTACCCGGAGACGGTCGACAAGATCAACACGAGCCTCCAGCACGGCGGTCCCGGCTGCACCGTGGCGACCTGGGAGGAGATGACCGGCGTCCCGATCGACCACTTCATGATGATCGACTTCGCGGGCGTGGTCTCCATGGCGGACGCGGTCGGCGGCGTCCCGGTCTGCGTCGACAAGAACGTGCACGACCGGCAGTCCAAACTGAAGCTGAAGAAGGGCACCACCGTCATCAAGGGCGAGCAGGCGCTCAGCTGGCTGCGGACCCGGCACGGCTTCGGGGACGGTACGGACATAGGCCGCGCCAAGGCGCAGCACATGTACATGAACGCGATGGTCCGGCAGCTCAAGGCCGGCACCAAGCTCACCGACCCCGGCAAGCTGCGCAACCTGGCGGAGGCCGCGACCGAGGCGCTCACCGTCGACAAGGGGATCGGCTCGGTCAAGAAGCTCTACGACCTGGGCAACGACCTCAAGCGCGTCCCCACCAAGCGGATAACCATGGCGACGATGCCGTGGGAGTACGGCCCCGGCGGCAGCTACGTGGTGCCCAAGAAGGACGACGCGGACAAGGTATTCTCCCTCATCCGCAACGACGTGGCGTTCGACGGCAAGGACAAGAAGAAGGCGGAAGCCAGCAAGTCAGCGCAGCCGACCAAGCCCTCGCAGCCGAAGGGCGAGATCCCGGTCAGCGTGATGAACGGCACGGGCACCTCGCTGCAGCCGCCGGTCACGGGCCGCGCCGGGCTCATCGCGGGCGAGCTGACGAACAAGGGCTTCAGCCAGGCGGTGGCCGACCAGACGCCCCAGTCGCAGGCCGACACCACCATCCGCTACGCGCGCGCCGAGCAGCGGGGCGACGCGCTGGCCGTCGCGGAGGCACTCGGCCTGCCCGAGCGGCTGGTCAAGCACTCCTCCGGGGTGCAGAAGGTCACTCTCGTCGTCGGCGCCGACTGGCGGGAGGGCACCGCGTACCCGGGCGGCGGCTCCGGACCTTCCGGGGACGAGAAGAAGGACGAGCAGAAGGCGCCGGACAGCGCCGACGCGCTGCGCGGGGACGACAAGAAGGCGTGCATGGAGGTCAACCCGAACTACACGTGGTGACGCTCCACGGAACGGACAGAGGTAAGGGGCGCTCTCCATGGAGGGCGCCCCTTACCTCTGTCCGCTTACTTCTGTCCGCTCGCCGCCGCGCTCACTGCACGGCCGGCACCGGCTCCCTGCGGCTGGCGATGACCTTGCGGGCCAGCTTCTTCGGGCTCGTCAGGAAACCCCAGCCCCAGGACATGTGCATGGTCGCCAGTGCCACCGGGATCTGGACCCGGGCCTTGAACGACAGCCCCTTGCCCGCGGGGAGCGACCCGGCGACGATCGCCGCCAGGTAGCCGCCCGGCACCACCAGCGCCCACGGGGTGACGGCCACGCCCACGACGAGGCCTGCCGCGATGGCGCACACGGCGACCGGAGGCGCCAGGTAGCGCAGGTTGATCGAACCGGCGTGGTAGCGCGAGACGACGTGCCGCCACCGGCCGTAGTTGCGGTACTGCTTGGCCAGCGCCCGCACACTGGGCCGGGGCCGGTAGGAGACACGCAGCTCGGGTGAGAACCAGACCAGCCCGCCCGCCGCACGGATGCGGTAGTTCAGCTCCCAGTCCTGCGCGCGGATGAACTCCTCGTTGTAGCCGCCCTGCCGCTCCAGCACCTCGCGGCGGAAGACGCCCAGGTAGACCGTCTCGGCCTCGCACGCGGCACCGCCGGTGTGGAAGACGGCGTTCCCCACTCCGATCTTCGAGGTCATCGCCGCCGCGACGGCGTCCTCCCAGGCGTTCTCGCCCTCGGCGTGCATCACTCCGCCGACGTTGGCCGCGCCGGTCTCCTCCAGCAGCCGCACCGCGGTGGCGATGTAGTCCGCGGAGAGCATGCCGTGCCCGTCGACCCGGACGACCACCGAGTGGCGGGATGCCTGGATCGCGGCGTTCAGCCCGGCCGGGGTGCGTCCCGTGGGGTTGGGCACCGTACGCACACGGGGATCCTCGGCGGCCAGCTCGGCCGCGATCTCGTCCGTACGGTCGGTGGAGGGCCCCAGCGCGATGACGACCTCCAGCTCGCCCTCGTACCGCTGCTGGAGGATGTGCCGTACGGAGCTGCGCAGATGCCGCTCCTCGTTGAGCACCGGCATGATCACGGAAACGGGGCGGGGGGCCGCGTCCGCCAGGGCGTCCGGGGAAACACGTGGGTTCTCGCGAGTCACGGCGCTCACGTTACCGCGATCGGGGGAACGCTCCGCACGCCCGCGCCCCTCCGGCCACCGAGGCCCGCCCGGGACGGCGTGTACGCACGATCCGGAGATCGTACCGGCATACAGTGTGGGAACTCTGCGTTGCCGTAACGTCACCGAACGTACAACCCGCGTTCGCACTCTCCCCGCGGAAGGTGGCCTCCTTTGCCTCGACGCGCCCCCTCCCCCAGCAAGCGCCGCCCCCGGTGGGGTCTGCGGATCGCCACCACAACCTCCGTGCTGGTGCTGGCCGCGGGCGGCGTCGGACACGCGATGGTGACGGGGCTGAGCGCCGACGTACGCCGGGTCGACCCCTTCGACGGGCTCACCGACCGCCCCCGTGCCGACAACGGCGTCAACTTCCTCGTCGTCGGCACCGACCGGCGCGACGGGCTCTCCGCGGAGCAGAAGAAGCGGTACAACCTGGGCGGCTCGGCCTGCGACTGCACCGACACCATGCTGCTGGTACACCTCTCCGGCGAGCGCAAACGCGCCAGCGTCGTCAGTCTGCCCCGCGACACCTACACCAAGCTGCCGCCCCACAGGAACCGCGCCACCGGCGAACGGGTGGACGCCAAGCCCGCCAAACTCAACTCCGCCTACACCGCGGGCGGCCCCTCACTCACCGTGCGCGCCGTGGAAGACCTGACGGACGTGCACATCGACCACTACCTCGAGGTCGACTTCACCAGCTTCATGAGCACCGTCGACGTGCTCGGCGGCGTCCCCGTGTGCACCGAGAAGCCGCTCAAGGACAGCTACTCGGGGCTCGACCTGCCCAAGGGCACCACCAAGCTCAACGGCGGCCAGGCCCTGCAGTACGTGCGGGCCCGCCATCTGGACGACGGCTCCGACCTGAGCCGGATGAAACGCCAGCAGCGCTTCATCGCCTCGGTGATCTCCCGGGCCACGGACACCGGCGTCCTGATGAACCCGGTGCGCTTCGAGAAGGTCGCCTCCACCCTGCTGCGATCCGTGCGCGCCGACCACGGCTTCGGCACCGAACAGATGATGGAGCTCGGACAGGCGATGCGCGGGTTCAGCCCCGCCTCCTCCGAATTCGCCTCCGTCCCCCTGGCCGACGCCGACTACCGGGTCCCCGAGCTCGGCTCCACCGTCAAATGGGACGAGGCCGAGGCGGAGAAACTGTTCGCGGCCCTGCGCGAGGACGAGCCGCTGTCCGGGCCCGAGGAACCCGAACCCGATCCGGACGGCACCCCCCGCGTGGCCGTCCCGCCCCGCAGCATCAGCGTCGAGGTGGCGAACGCCACGGGGAAGCAGGGGCTGGGCAGGCGCGTCGACGACGAGCTGCGCGACGCCGGCTTCTCCACCACCCGCACCCCCTCCACCGCCCCCCGCCCCCAGGACGGCCGC
>NZ_JASKYT010000085.1:0-24390 GCF_041028275.1 Streptomyces sp. PU-14G | reverse complement strand
GTCCAGGTCATGCGCGGTTCCTCGGCCACCGCGCATGACCTGGACCGAGCCGAACCGATAGGCTGCCACGCCATGGCAGCACCGATTCCCAAAGCAGAACTGCACCTCCACATCGAGGGCACCCTCGAGCCCGAGCTCGCTTTCGCCCTCGCCGAGCGCAACGGGGTGGCCCTCCCCTTCGCCTCGCAGGACGAGCTGCGGGCCGCCTACTCCTTCCAGGACCTGCAGTCCTTCCTGGACCTCTACTACGCGCTGATGACGGTGCTGCGCACGGAGGACGACTTCGCCGACCTGGCCGACGCCTACCTCGCCCGCGCCCGCGAGCAGGGCGTACGCCATGCGGAGATCTTCTTCGACCCGCAGGCGCACACCGCGCGTGGCGTCCCGCTGGGCACCGTGGTCCGCGGGCTCGCGCGGGCACTGGACGCGGCGCCGGAGAAGCACGGCGTCACCACACGGCTGATCATGTGCTTCCTGCGGGACGAGAGCGCCGACTCCGCGCTGCGTACCTTCGAGGACGCCCGCCCGCACCTGGACCGCATCACCGCGGTCGGCCTGGACTCGGCGGAGGTCGGCAACCCGCCCGCGAAGTTCCGCGAGGTGTTCGAGCTGGCACGCGCGGCGGGTCTGAAGTGCGTGGCGCACGCCGGTGAGGAGGGCCCGCCCGCAGGCGTGTGGGAGGCCCTGGACGTACTCGGCGTGGACCGTGTTGACCACGGGGTGCGCAGCCTGGAGGACCCGGGGCTGGTGGCACGGCTGGCCGCGGACCAGGTACCGCTGACGGTGTGCCCCCTGTCGAACCTGCGGCTGCGCGTCGTCGACCGCCTCGCCGACCATCCGCTGCCGGCGATGCTGGAGGCGGGTCTGATGGTCACCGTCAACTCCGACGACCCCTCCTACTTCGGCGGCTACGCCGAGGACAACTTCACCGCCGTGCGCGAAGCGCTCGGGCTGGACGAGGAGACGCTGCGCACCCTGGCCCGCAACTCCTTCCGGGCCTCCTTCCTCGACGAGACGACGCGCGAGGCCTACCTGAAGGAAGTCGACGCCCACGTCTTCTGACGTGGCAGCGGACGGCCGTTCCGCGGCGGTTTGGCGTGCGCCTCACGGGACAGCAGCTCCCGCAGCGCCCTGCTGATGTCCTGTGGCGCTTCCTCGGCCATGAAGTGCCCGCAGGAGACGGTGGAGTGCCGCAGGTCGAGTGCCCAGGCCTGCCACAGGGCGGCGGCTTCGTACCCGAGTGCGGCCCCCCAGTCCTGCTGCAGCACGGTCACCGGCATGGTCAACCGCCGCCCCGCGGCGCGGTCGGCCCGGTCGTGCTCGACATCGATGCCCGCCGAGGCGCGGTAGTCCGCCACGATCGACGGCACCGCTCGCGCACACGCCGCCAGGTAGGCGGCGCGGACGTCGGCGGGTATGGCGCCGGGGTCGCGGGCCCAGATGTCGAGGAAGTGGGAGAAGAACGCGTCGGCGGCGGACTCGATCATCCGCTCGGGCAGGCCGGGGGGCTGGGCCATCAGGTAGAGGTGGAAGCCGACGGCGGCGGAGGTGCCGTGCAGCGCCTCCCACATGTCCAGGGTGGGCAGGACGTCGAGGCAGGCCAGGTGGGTGACGGCCGCCGGATGGTCGAGTCCCGCCCGGAAGGCCACGAGAGCTCCGCGGTCGTGGCCTGCCAGGGCGAAGCGGTCGTGGCCCAGGGCGCGCGCGAGTGCGACGACGTCCGCCGCCATGGTGCGCTTGGAGTAGGTCTCGGGGCCGGCCTCCGGCGGTTTGCCGCTGTCGCCGTAGCCGCGCAGGTCGGGGCAGATGACGGTGTGGTCGGCGGCCAGGTCCGCGGCGACGTGCCGCCACATCAGGTGGGTCTGCGGGAACCCGTGCAGGAGGACGACCGGCGAGCCGGACCCTCCGACCGCAGCCTGGAGTGTGACGCCGTCCGCTCCCTGGAGACGGTGGTACTCGAAGCCGGGGATCCGGGCGTCGGCCCCGGAAGGTGTGCGTGCTGTCATGACTGTCCTCGTCCCGGCCGTGCCGGCCGTCTCGGTGGTTGTCGCCGCTCAGCGGCGTCGCTCGTGGTCCTCGGTCCTCGCTGAGGGCGGGGCCGCCGGTCTCGGTGGCCCGCGCCCCGCGTCTCCACCCTGCGGGCCGTGGATGAGCAACCGATGAGCACGGGTGCGAGCACGTATACGTTGGGGTCAGCGAGCGGTACGGGAGAACGGGACACCGGAGTGCGGGTGCGATGCGGAGTTCTGGGCGCGGTCGCGGCCTGGAGCCCGGAAGGTGAGGCCCTTGCCCTCAAGGGGCCGCGGCACCGGGCTGTCCTGGCCCGCCTGATCGTCGCCCGCCGGCAGGTCGTGACGGTGGCGCGGCTGGTGGAAGACCTGTGGGACAGGCCGCCAGACGACGCCGTGGGCGCGGTGCGCACCTTCGTCTCCGCGCTGCGGCGGGCGCTGGAACCCGAACGGCCGCCCCGCAGCCCCTCCCGCCTCCTGGTCACGGAGGGCTCCGGCTACGCGCTGCGCGCCGCGACCGACGACGTCGACGCCTGGCGGTTCGAACAGACCGTGGCCTCCCTCACCGACGCGCAGCCCGCGCAGGTGGCGGCCCGCCTCACCGAAGCCCTCGGCTGGTGGCGGGGCCCCGCCTACGCCGGCTTCGGGGACGAACCGTGGGCCCGCGGCGAGCGGGCCCGGCTCACGGAGCTGCGCCTGCACGCCCTCGAACGCCGCGCCGAGGCCCGCATCGCCCTGGGGGAGGCCGCGCGGGCCGTGCCGGACCTGGATGCCCACGTGGCGGAGCACCCGTGGCGCGAGGACGCCTGGCAGCTGCTCGCGCGGGCCCTGTACCGCACCGGCAGGCAGGCCGACGCGCTGTCCGTCCTGCGAAGGGCCCGCGGCACGCTCACCGAGCAGCTCGGGGTGGACCCCGGCCCCCGGCTGCGCCGCCTGGAGGAGGACATCCTGCGCCACGCGGAGCACCTGGACCAGAGCGCGGCGGGCACGGCGGCGCAGGTGTGGGCGCAGGCCACCACCGCCTACGAGAGCAACGTGTCAGCCCGCTCCCGGGTCCATCTGGAGTCCACCGCCGGCCTCATGCGGGACCTGGCCGTCACCGGGGGCGGCGGCCTGGAGTCCGCCCGGCACCACCGTGTCGCCGCGGTGGCCGCCGCCGAAGAGATGGGCGACCCCGAACTGACGGCACGCGTCATCGGCGTCTTCGACGTGCCCGCGATCTGGACCCGCGCGGACGACCCAGAACAGTCGCGGTGGCTGGTGGGCGCGGCGGAGCGAACCCTGCGGCTGCTCCCGCCCCCGCCCGCTGCCCCGGCCTCCTCGGGGCTCTCGCTCTCCGCGTCCGACGCGCACGCCGCCGCGCGCTGCCGGCTGCTGGCCACCATCGCGGTGGAGTCGCGGGGAGCACTGCCCGCCGGGGAAGCCACCCGGGGCACGACGGCGCGCCCGCTCCAGGCGGCCCGGCAGGCCGAGGAGATCGCCCGGGGACTCGACGACGCCGCGCTGCTCGCCTTCGCCCTCAACGGCACCTTCATGCAGACGTTCCACCGTGCCGGACTGGCGGCACAGCGGGACGCGATCGGCGCCGAGGTGGTGGACCTCGCCGCGCGGCACGGGCTGGCGCGGTACGAGGTGCTCGGCCACCTCATCCGCCTCCAGTCCCGGTGCGCCCTGTGCGACCTGGCGGGAGCCGACCGGCACGCCGCCGCGGCCGACGCACTGGCCCATCGGCACGAACTCCCGCTCGTCGCCGTCCTCACCACCTGGTACCGGGCGCTGCGAACGGCCATGACCGGTCCGCCCGAGCCCGCCCGGCACGCCTACGAGCAGGCCGCCGCGTGTCTCGACGGCGCGGGCATGCCGGGGCTGCGGAACGGTCTGCCGCCCCTCGCCCTGCTGAGCGTGCAGATCGCGCACGGCGAGCCGCTCACCGTCGACGAGGCGGCCGACTGGGGCCCGTACGAGCCCTGGGTGCGCCCCGCGCTGCTCGTCGCGCAGGGACGCCAGGAGGAGGCCCGTGCGGCGCTGCGCGCGATGCCCCCACCGCCGCGTGACCTCCTGTTCGAGGCGATGTGGTGTCTCGTCGGCCGGGCCGCCGCCGCGGTCGGCCAGAGCGCCGTCACGCGGCGGGCCCTGGCCCACCTGGCGCCGGCCGCCGGAGAACAGGCCGGCGCGGGCAGCGGCCTGCTCACGTTCGGGCCCGTCGCGGACCACCTGCGCGCCATGGACTCGGCGCTGGAGAGCTGACCGCCCTCGCCCGCCCGGAGTTCGGACTGGCTGTGCGCGCGACCCGGCCGGGTGTGTCAGCTGCTCCCACGCGTCACCCCTCGCTTCCCCCTGCGCCGTACGGTCGTACCGGCCCGGCGGATCACCCTGGTCACGGGCGCTCTTGTGCACGTGTCCGGGCGGGTTCACAGCGGGGTGGCCGCGTGCAGGATCACGACCAGGGCCACGGCCGCGTTCGCTGAGGAGAGGGCGGAGACGGCGGCTCCGACGGCCGCGAGCCACGCGGCGAGACCGGCGACGAGCCCGGGGGCGGTGGTCTGCGGGAGCCAGAGCCGCGCGGTCGGCGCCGGGGCGAGCAGTGCTTGCACGCGCCGGGGGATCTGGCCGGTGCCCGCGAGCGCGGGAAGGGCCCGCGGCGGACCGTCTCGCGCGAGGAGAGCGGCCTTGCCGACCGCGCGGGCGGTCAGTCGCCGGTTCCCGACGATCCTGGCGGCCTCTTCGTCGGCCCACCGCTCCACTCCGAAGGCGACGGCCGTGCACAGGGGCCTCAGGAAGGGGTTGGCCACGGCGGCGAGTTCGGCGAGGAGCAGCAGCAGGGGGTGGCGGGCTGCCAGGTGCGCGCGCTCGTGGGCGAAGAGCGCGCGCCGTTCAGCCGGTTCGAGCGCGTCGAGGAGGGACCTGGTGACCACGACCCGCGCGCGCGTCCGCCGGTTCCCCGGCAGGGCGAAGGCGTACGGGACGCTGTCGGGAAGCACCGCGACGGGGGAGGGCGGCAAGCCGTCGAGCGCGCGCCGGACGCGCCGCCGGACGCGGAGGTGACGTGCCACGGTGGCCCCGCCCGCGGTGAGGAGAGCCAGGAGCGCCGGGATGGCGGCTTTCCCGAGGATCTCGTCGTAGGGGACGGCCGCGCGTACTTCCGGATGGGACCACGCGTCGGGCAGCGGGTTGCCCGGCAACTGGGCGGTGCCGACGACGACCAGCAGCCCCAGGCACAGGGTGCTGCACGCTGCCAGGACGGCACCGGCCGCGACCAGCAGGCGCGTCGTCGCCCGGGGATGCAGGCGCCGTTCGGCGAGCCGGGCCACCGGCCAGGACGTCAGAGGCAGGACGAGAGGGAGGAGGACGAAGAAGCCCACGGCTCAGTCGCTCTTCCCCTCCGCGTCGTTGTCCGGCGCGTCGGTGTCGAGGGCCGGGTTCGCGGCGCCGTCGCGCCCGCCGCCGTCGGTCTGCGTCAGCAGCGAGCGCAGCAGTTGTTCGTCGTCGTCGGTCAGCCCTGTGACGAAACGGGTCAGTACGGTGCCGCGGTCGCTCTCGTTGTCGAGGACCTGCCGCATCCGGTGAGCGGCCAGCCCCGCCGCGTCCGCCGCGGGCGTCCACACGAAGGAACGGCCGGCCTTCTCGCGGGTGACCGCCCGTTTGGCGAGCAGGCGCGTGAGGATGGTGACGACGGTGGTGTAGGCGAGGCCGCCGCCGAGCTGTTCCCGCACCCAGGCTGCGGTGACGGGTCCCGGAGCGGCGTGCAGGGCGGTCAGCACCGTGGCTTCCAACTCGCCCTGTCCGCGCCGGTGTCCCCGCTCGCGCGCTGTCTCGCCCACAACTCCTCCCTCCGCCGGCCGGCGCCGCGCGTCGACCGGCCGCCGTACGACCGGCCCCGGCTCTCGGGGCGTGTGGTCGGCACGCCGCTCGTTCAGTATCTTCTACAGTCTTGTAGATTTTCGCCTTCCCGGCGGGCCGTCGGCAGCCCGCCGGATGTCTGGAAGGAAGAGTAATGGGAGCTTCGCCGCCGGGGAGTGGGGCCGTCCCCCGCTGCCAGACGGAAACCGGCAGGGAGTTCGCGCGGGTGGTGGACGAGGCCCTGCGCTCGGAGACCTTCCGGCGAGAGCTGCGGGGAGCGCCCGCAGGCACCGCGGAGCGCCTCAGGAGTTGGGCGCACGAGTCCGCGGAGGAACTGGCGGGCGCCGCGGCGGCGGAGTACCGCGCACTGTGCCGGATACGTGAAGGAAGCACTTCCCGGGGCCGGACGGCCGCCTCCGCGAGGAGGGTGCACCGGGTCAACGGAGGAGGGCTGTTCGCGGCGCTCGCCGTGCTGGTGCCGCTGGTCGCGGCTGCGGCAGCCGTGATCTTCCTGGTGCTCGGTTACGTGCTGATGCTGGTACAGGCCCAGCGGGACGTCGGTGCGTCGCTCGTGGTGACGGGGTGGTCGGGGGCCGGGGTCGCCGCTGTGGCGGGTGCCCTGGGGCTGGGCAAGCTCGTCGTCACAGCGCGCCGCCACTCCAGATCCGGCCCCGCCTCGGGGCCCGGGGACACGCCCGTCCTCGCGGAGGAACGGCGGGCGGAGGAGAGGGCCCGAAGGGCCTGGCGCGCGGCACTGCTGGAACGCGCGGTGCTGCCGTATCTGCGCGACCGGTTGCCCGACGCGGGACGGGAGGTGTCCGCGGAGGGGGAGGCGTCTGTGCCCCGGGAGGCGTCCGCGAGGCCGCCCGCACTCCGGGCGGCCGACGGCTCGCCTCGCGGTCCCGCCGGGCCAGGTCACCGAGGCGGCAACGCCGGTCGGGGTGGCCGCGGTCACCGGAGTGGCCACGGCGATCGGAGCGGGCCGGGTGGCCGCGAGCGGCCCAGCCACCACAGCCCCGGCCACGGAAGTCCCGATTTCGCCAGCCCCGATTTCGCCAGTCCCGACTACGCGGGCCCGGACTTCGGCAGCCCCGCAAGCGGTGGTTCCGCAAGCGGTGGTTCCGGGGCCGGTAGCCCTGACTCCGACGGCTCCGACTCGGGCGGTCCTGGGTCACGCGGTCCCGGGTCACGCGGTTCCGGGTCCGCCGGTTCCGACTCCGGCGGTTCCTCGACCGGAGACCCGACCGGAGACCCGTACGGAAGCCCGAACGGAAGCCCGCGCGGAGGCTCGTACGGAAGCCCGACCGGAGACCCGTACGGAGGCTCGTACGGAAGCCCGACCGGAGACCCGTACGGAAGCGTGAACGGAAGCCCGCGCGGAGGAACGGCCCCGCGCGGCGCGTGAGGAGGGGGGCCGGGGGCAGCGCCCGCGCCCCCGTGGCCGTCGCGTCGGCCGGCAGGGCGCGCCGGCCGGGCGGCCCGGTCGGCCCGCCCGCTCGGCCGCTCAGTTCCGTGAGTTGCCCAGCAGGAGGCGGTAGAGGACGAGCAGGACCAGCGAGCCGCCGATGGCGGCTCCCCAGGTGGGCAGGTCGAAGAACTCCTGCCGGATGGGGCGGTCCAGGAAAGTGGCCGAGATCCAGCCGCCGACGAACGCGCCCGCGATCCCGATGAGCACGGTGCCGATCAGGCCGCCCGGATCACGGCCCGGCAGCAGCACCTTGGCTATGGCCCCCGCCAGCAGGCCGAGAATGATCCAACTGATGATGCCCATCACATACCTCTCCAGTTCACCGGCAACGGACGTACCGGCGCACGGGAAGACGCCCGGGAGCCGACAACAGTTCCATGATTGCGCAACTGACAGGGTGCGGTGGGGGAAGGCGTCCGGACTGGCCGGGGCCTGGCGCACCTAGACTGAGGCCCGTCGCGGGCGCGGAGCCGGTGACGGGGGCGGCCACGGACCGGTCGCCGGAAGACGCGCGGACGGGAGTGCAGCGGTGGCATCGCAGGCAGGCGGTCACACGGACCCGTCCCCTCAGGTGCTGGCGGAGGCCGCCGCGGCCTTCGGCCTGCTCGCCTCGCCCTCGCGGGTGCACCTCGTGTGGGCGCTCTCCCAGGGGGAGTGCGACGTCACTCACCTCGCCGAGCGGGTGGGGGGCACGCTGCCGGCGGTGAGCCAGCATCTGGCCAAGCTGAAGCTGGCCGGGCTGGTGCGCTCCCGGCGTGAGGGGCGGCGGCAGGTGTACCTGGTCGACGATCCGGTCGTGGTCGCCGTGGTGCACGAGATGGTGCGCCGACTGGAGGTGGAGTCCGCCCGGCAGCGGCGGGCTCCGCGGCTGAGCGAGTTCGGTGCCTGAGACGGCAGGCCTCTCCCGGCACCGGGAGGGGCAGGCGCGCGTCCGGACCGGGGCGGTGCTCCAGGAGCACGCCGCGGGGCTGGCGGCCCACGCCCCGCTCACGGCGCTGCGGCGGCTGGAGGCCGGCCCGCGGGGGCTCACCGAGGCCGAGGCGGCGGAACGGCTGGCGCGGTACGGCGAGAACGCCCCGCCTTCGTGGCGTACCCCGTCGCTGTGGGGGCGCCTTGTCCGCGGTGTCCGTGACCCGTTTACCGCCGTCCTGCTGTGTCTGGCAGCCGTCTCCACCGCCGTGGGATCGCTGGGTGCCGCGGGGGTGATCGCGGCGCTGGTCACCGTCAGCTGTGTGCTGCGTGCCTGCGGCGAGCTGCGGGCCGACCGGTCGGTCGCGGGTCTGCGGGCCCTGCTCGCCGGCACCGTCACCGTTGTGCGACGCCCGGACGCGGACGCGGTGCCACCACTGTCTCCCCTGCCTCGGGAACTTCCGGTCGGTGAGCTCGTTCCGGGGGACGTGATCAGGCTCGGCCCCGGCGATCTCGTTCCAGCCGACGTGCTGTTGCTGCGCTCCACGGGTCTGGTCGTACACCAGGCGCCGCTGACCGGTGAGTCGGGTCCGCTGCCCAAGCACCGCGCCGACGCCGCGGCCGTCCCGCCCGCGGGGGACACCGAACTCTTCGAACAGCCCCATCTGTGCTTCCAGGGCAGCAGCGTGGTCGCCGGCGGCGGTACCGCTGTCGTGATCGCCACGGGTGCGGCCACCAGGCTGGCGGCCGGGCACCGGCACGCCCGCCCCGCGCACGGCGCCTTCGACCGTTCGGTGCGCGGCATCGCCTGGACCCTCGTCCGCTTCATGCTGCTCACGCCGCCGCTCGCCCTCGCGGCCGACGCGGCCGTCAGCGGGCACGGGGTGCAGATCCTGCCCTTCGCCGTGGCGGTCGCGGTCAGTCTGACCCCGGAGATGCTGCCCGTCGTCATGACCGCTGTCCTCGCGCGCGGCGCCGTCGCTCTCGCGCGGGAACACCGGGTGATCGTGCGGCGGTTGTCGGCGCTGCCGGACCTCGGCGCCATGGACGTCCTGTGCTTCGACAAAACGGGCACTCTCACCCAGGACCGTCCGGTCGTCGACCAGGCGCTGGACGCGGAGTGCGCCCCGGACCCCGCGGTGCTGCGGTGGGCGGCGCTCAACGCGCTGTGGACGGTGCGGCTGGCCGAGAATCCGGTGCCCGACGCGCTGGACGAGGCGGTGCTCCATGCCGCGGCGAAAGGGGTGAGGGCCGGGGACGGGAGTGACCCGGAGCCCGGTGCCGAGGCGTGGGAGGGCGTGGCCGCGGTCCCCTTCGATCCGGTCAGGCGGCTGTCCATGGCCGTCGTCCGGGAGCCGGGGCGTCCGGGCGTGCACACGCTCGTCGTCAAGGGTGCGGTCGAGACCGTGCTGGAGCGGTGCGCACTGCCGGAAGCCGACCGCGAGGCACTGTGCGCGGCGGCGGCACGGTACGCCTCCGACGGCCTGCGGCTGCTCGCGGTGGCCACCGCCGAACGCCGCTCCCGGGCCGACGGGCGCCCCTACGGCGTGGCGGACGAGCGCGGCCTGACCTTCGTCGGGCTGGTCACGCTGCGGGACTCCCTCACCGAGGACGCGCCCGAGGTGCTGCGCGCGCTGAGCGGGCGCGGCGTGGACGTCAAGATCCTCACCGGTGACGATCCGGGCACCGCCGTCCGCACCTGCCGCGAGCTGGGTCTCGACCCCGGCGGCGACGTGCTGACCGCCCGCCGCATCGACGCGCTCAGCGACAGCGAACTGGCTCGCGCGGCCGGGCCCACCCGCCTCTTCGCCCGGTGCACCCCACGCCACAAGGCGCGCGTCGTCGCCGCTCTACAGGCCGACGGGCGCACCACCGGCTTCCTGGGCGACGGAGTCAACGACCTGGCGGCACTCCGCGCCGCCGATGTGGCACTGTGCCCGCGCGGCGCGGTCGCTCCCGTGCGCGAGAGCGCCGACGTGGTGCTCGGCGAGCGGCCGTTCGCCGGCTTGGGCCACGCGCTGGACTCCGGCCGCCGCGCGGGTGTCTCGCTGACCTCCTATCTGCGCGTGACCCTCTCCTCCCAGCTCGGCAACGCCCTGGCGATGCTCGCCGCCGCGCTGCTGTTCCCGTTCGTGCCGATGCTGCCGGCGCAGGTCCTGGTGCAGAACCTGTTCTTCGACGCCGCGCAACTCGCCTTCGCCTTCGACCGGTGCGGCCCCGCCTCGCCCTCAGGGCCCGCCGTGCTGCGGCCCGGACGAATCCTGCGGTTCATCACCGCCTTCGGCCTGCTGAACGCCGCCGCCGACCTGGCCACTTTCGCGGTGCTCGCGCTCACCGTGGACGGCGCGGCCGACGAGACCGGACAGGCCCTCTTTCACGCGGGCTGGTTCACGGAGAACCTGCTCACCCAGGCGATGGTGATGGTGCTGCTGCGCGCCGTGCCCCGCTTTCGTCGTCCTGCCAGGCCCGGTCCTGTCGCGCTCGCCGCCCTGCTGCTGGCGGCGACCGGCGTCCTGCTGCCCCTCACCGCCCTCGGTCCGGCCCTGGGCATGGTCACCGCGCTGACGCCGCTGTCCTACGCGCTGCTCGCGCTGGTGCTGCTGCTCTACGGTGCCGCGCTCGTGGCCGCCATGAGGCGGTACGTGCGCGAGGGGCCCGCCGACGACCGGTGAAAGGAGCACCGATTGTATGGTTGCGCAATACCGCAACTGTCGAGGAAGGGAGAGGCGACAGTGTTCCTGCGCAACGGTCTGGAGCCCTGGCACCTGCTGGTGGTGGCGCTGGTGACGCTCCTCGTCTTCGGCTCCAAAAGGCTCCCGGACACCGCCCGCTCAGTGGGCAAGTCCCTGCGGATCCTCAGGAGTGAGACGCGGGCGCTGAGGCAGGAGGACATCGGGCGTCCGACACCTGCCCACTCGTCGGCGGGCGATGCGCCGTCCGCGGACGGGGCTCCCTCCGCGCAGGAGGCTCCCTCCGAGGGCGCGCCCCCGGACGCGGAGAAGCCCCTGGCCGCCCGGGGATAGGCTCCGGACGGAGCCTCTGAACGGACTCCGTCCGGGGTGCGGGCGGTGGCGGTGGCGGCCCGGAGCGTCAACGCGGGGCGCCCTGCGTCCTCCCGGAGGCGGGCGGCGCCGTCGAGGCGCGCACCATCAAGTCGGCGCGGACCGTGGCGACGCCGCCGGGTGGCGGGGCCTCCAGGCCCAGGGCGAGACGCCCGGCCCGGGCGCCGGCCTCGTGCAGCGGGAGGCGCACGGTCGTCAGCGCGGGGGAGGCGTCCGCGGCGAAGGGAAGGTCGTCGAAGCCGCCCACGGAGACGTCCTCGGGGATGCGCAGCCCCTGGTCGCGCAGAGCGGCGCAGACGCCGAGGGCGACGGTGTCGTTGGCGGCCAGTACCGCCGTCAGACCGGGGGCGCGACGCAGCAGTTCGAGCGCGCCGTCGTAGCCGGCCGAACGGTCGTAGGCGCCGCCGTGGACGGTGAGGCGCTCCGCTTCGGCGAGCGCCTCGGGCGCCTGTTCGCCCACGGCCCTCCTGTGACCCTCCAGCCGGTGCCGGGTGGTGGAGCGGTCGGCGGGGCCCGTCACGTAGCCGATGTGGCGGTGTCCGAGGGTGAGGAGGTGCGCGGTGAGGCGGTGACTGCCGCCCAGGTTGTCGAAAGTGAGCGTGACGATGCCGTCCTCGGCGAGGGGCGGCTCCTGAGTGGTGGCGCCGCCGGGCGCGAGCGGGGGCCTGCCGCACAGGACGATCCGCGTGCCACCGGCGGCGAGGTGGCGCAGCCGGTCGGCGAGCGCGGTGCTGTGCGCGGTCTCCTCCACGGAGCTTCCGGTCAGCACGACGGCGGCGGCCCGCTGGCGGCGCAGCAGTGTCAGGTAGGTCAGTTCGCGCTCGGGGGAGCCGCCGGTGTTGCAGACGACGGCGAGCTTCTGGCCCGCGCCCGTGGCCGCTTCGCCGCCCATCTCGCTCTGTACGGCGCTCGCGACGATGCCGAAGAAGGGGTCCGCGATGTCGTTGACCAGGATGCCGACCAGGTCGGACGTGGCAGCGGCCAGTGCGCTCGCGGGCCCGTTGACGACGTACTGCAGTTCGTCGACGGCGCGTAGCACGCGGGTGCGGGTTCCGTCGGCCACCGGGTAGTTGCCGTTCAGTACGCGGGAGACCGTGGCCGAGGAGACCCCGGCCCGAGCGGCCACGTCGGCCAGGGTCACTGCCATGTCTTCCTCCGTCTGCCTGCTCTTGCGCGCTCCCCGGCTTCCGCGTGCGCGTGGGCATGGTCCGCGTGCGCGTGTGCCCCGCGCCGGGGGCGAGCGCCATGTTCTCACCTTCGGGAGTGCCCTGAAGTCGCCACCAGCGCGCAAGCGCTTTCCCTCGAACAGTCCTTCCCCCTTCGCTCACTCTCCCCCGAACGGCCACGGGCGCCTCACCGCACTGTACGCGGCCCTCTTGTGGGCTCCTTCGTGGAGAGCTAGCGTGCCGACCAGAAAGCGCTTACCGGGCGCCTCCGACCGCGCGGCCCCGCACGGGAGTGCCGACGCGAGCGATCGAGCCGGTGCGCGAGCGGATCGAGAGGCAGTCGAGAGGAAGACGCACACGTGACAGTGAGGACCGTACGGATCGCCATGAACGGCGTGACCGGACGCATGGGACACCGCCAGCACCTCGTGCGCTCGCTCCTCGCCCTGCGCGAGCAGGGCGGCCTCGACCTCGGCGACGGAACCGTACTGATGCCGGAGCCGGTACTGGTGGGCCGGCGCGCGCACGCGCTGGAAGCCCTCGCCGCCCGCTACGGGCTGACCGAGTGGAGCACCGACCTGGACGCCGTCCTGGCCGACCCGACCATCGAGATCTACTTCGACGCGCAGGTGACCTCCGCACGCGAGGCCGCGCTGAAGAAGGCCATCACTGCGGGCAAACACCTCTACACCGAGAAGCCGACCGCCACCGGGCTCGACGGCGCACTCGAACTGGCGCGGCTCGCCACGCGTGCGGGGATCAAACACGGCGTCGTGCAGGACAAGCTTTTCCTGCCGGGCCTGCTGAAGCTCAAGCGGCTCGTCGACGGCGGCTTCTTCGGCCGGATCCTCTCGGTGCGCGGTGAGTTCGGCTACTGGGTGTTCGAGGGAGACTGGCAGGAGGCGCAGCGGCCTTCCTGGAACTACCGTGCCGAGGACGGCGGCGGCATCGTCGTCGACATGTTCCCGCACTGGGAGTACGTGCTGCACAACCTCTTCGGCCGCGTGACCTCCGTGCAGGCCCACGCCACCACCCACATCCCGCGCCGCCGGGACGAGCGCGGCGAGCCCTACGAAGCCACCGCCGACGACGCCGCCTACGGCATCTTCGAGCTGGAGGGCGGCGCGCTGGCGCAGATCAACTCCTCCTGGGCGGTGCGGGTCCACCGCGACGAACTGGTCGAGTTCCAGGTCGACGGCACCGAGGGGTCGGCCGTCGCCGGGCTGCGCCGCTGCCGCGCCCAGCACAGGTCCGCCACCCCCAAGCCGGTGTGGAACCCGGACCTGCCCGCGACCGAGAGGTTCCGCGAGCAGTGGCAGGAGGTGCCGGACAACGGCGACTTCGACAACGGCTTCAAGGCCCAGTGGGAGCTCTTCCTCCGCCATGTGGCGCTCGGCACCCCGTACGAGTGGGACCTGCTGGCCGGTGCGCGCGGCGTCCAGCTCGCCCGACTCGGCCTGCGGTCGTCGGCCGAGGGCCGCCGCCTGGCCGTCCCGGAGCTGTCGCTGTGAGCCCCGCACCGCGCCCGGCCGCGGCCCACGGGATCCGGCTGCCCGATGCCGCCGGGGCCCTGCGCACGTACGTCCCACGGGCCGAGCCGGCCCCGGCCGTCAGCGCCGGGCCCGGGGCCGCGCCGCTCACCTCCCGCACGGTCTTCGCCGCCGCGCACGTCGTCGCCGACCCGTTCGCCGACCACCGTCCCGGCGCCCCCGCCGCCGTCGACTGGGACGCCACCCTGGCCTTCCGCCGCCACCTGTGGGCGCACGGTCTCGGCGTGGCCGAGGCCATGGACACCGCGCAGCGCGGCATGGGGCTCGACTGGTCGTGCGCCGCCGAGCTGATCGGCCGCTCGGCCGCCGAGGCACGCGCGGTGGGCGGCCGTATCGCCTGCGGGGTGGGCACCGACCAGCTGAGCGGGACCGTCGCCGGGGTCGAGCGGGTGCGGGCGGCGTACGAGGAGCAGTTGGGCGCCGTGGAGGAAGCGGGCGCGCAGGCCATCGTCATGGCCTCCCGCGCGCTGGCCGCCACGGCCCGTGGCCCCGAGGACTACCTGGCCCTCTACGGCGACCTGCTGCGCCAGGCCGCCGAGCCCGTCATCCTGCACTGGCTCGGCCCCATGTTCGATCCCGCGCTGGAGGGCTACTGGGGCAGCCAGGACCTGGACGCCGCCACCGAGACGTTCCTGACGATCATCGCAGAACACCCCGGCAAGGTGGACGGCGTGAAGGTCTCCCTGCTGGACGCCGACCGCGAGAGCGAGCTGCGCCGCCGCCTTCCCGGCACGGTGCGCTGCTACACCGGCGACGACTTCCACTACCCCCAGCTGATCGCGGGCGACGGGCGCGGCTTCAGCCACGCGCTGCTCGGCGTCTTCGACCCTCTCGCCCCGCTGGCCGCCGACGCCGTCCGCACCCTCGACACCGGGGACACGGCTGGTTTCCGCGCGGCACTCGACCCCACCGTCCCCCTCTCCCGGCACCTGTTCCAGGAGCCCACCCGCTTCTACAAGACCGGCGTCGTCCTCCTCGCCTGGCTCGCGGGGCACCAGGACCACTTCACCATGGTCGGCGGCCTCCAGACGGCACGCTCGCTGCCCCACCTGGCGCGCGCCTACGAGCTCGCCGACGGGCTCGGCCTCTTCCCCGACCCCGACCTGGCCCGCAGCCGCATGCGACAACTCCTCGCCGTCCACGGAGTGCACCAGTGACAGCAACCCCGCCCGACCTCGCCCGCTTCTCCATCAACCAGGAGACCGTCAAACAACTCTCCCTGCCCGCCCTCGCCGAGGCCTGCGGCGAGCTGGGCGTCACCCAGGCCGGACTGTGGCGCGAGCCCGTGCGGCGGTACGGCGTCGAGGCGGCGGCCCGGCTGATGAGGGACGCGGGGCTCACCGTCACCTCACTGTGCCGTGGCGGTTTCCTGACGGCCACCGAACCGGACGAGCGGCGCCGCGCCCTGGACGACAATCGCGCGGCGCTGGAGGAGGCCGCCGCGCTCGGCACCGGCACCCTCGTGCTCGTCTCGGGCGGGCTGCCGGAGGGCAGCCGCGACCTGCGCGGGGCACGCGAGCGGGTCGCCGACGCGCTCGCCGAACTCGGCGACCACGCGGCGGCCCTGGGCGTGCGCATGGCGCTCGAACCCCTGCATCCGATGTTCGCCTCCGATCGGTGCGTCGTCTCCACCCTCGGCCAGGCCCTCGACCTGGCCGAACGCTTCCCGCCCGACCAGGTGGGCGTCGTCGTGGACACCTACCACCTGTGGTGGGACGACCAGGCGCCCGGACAGATCGCCCGCGCGGGCAGCGCAGGACGCATCGCCGCCTTCCAACTCGCCGACTGGGTCACCCCGCTGCCCGAGGGAGCGCTGTTGGGGCGGGGCCAGCTCGGTGACGGCTGCGTGGATCTGCGCCACTTCCGCACGCTGGTCGACGCGGCCGGATACCGGGGCCCCGTCGAGGTCGAGATCTTCAACCCCGGCCTGTGGGCTCGCGACGGCACCGACGTGCTGGCCGAGACCGCCCGGCGGTACGTGCGCCACGCGCTCGGCTGAACCGTCCGGCGCCCGCGGCCCCGGCCGGCCGGGTCTCAGGAGGGCTTGCGGGCCAGGGCGCCGTACATCGCGATGTCCTCGTCGCGGACCTGCTCGTCGTCCGGCTCCGGGCGCCACTTGTGGACCTGCACAAGGCCGGGCTCGATCAGCTCCAGCCCGTCGAAGAACGCGGCGGCCTCGGCGCGGGTGCGCAGCGCCATCGGCATGCCCTCCGCCGCGTACCGCTCGGCGACCCGCCCCACCTCCTGCGGGGCGAAGTCGGCGGTTCCGATGGTCGCCGCGAGGTAGCTGCCCGCGGGCAGCGGGTCCAGCAGGCGGCGGAGCAGACCGTGGTCGTCGTCGCCGGGGTGGATGAAGTGCAGCATGCCGACGACCAGCAGTGCCACCGGCTCGTCCAGGGCCAGGGTGTCCCGGAACTCGGCGGAGCCGAGGATGGCGTCCGGGTCCCGCATGTCCGCCTCGATGTAGGTGGTACGGCCCTCGGGCGTGCTGTTGAGCAGCGCCTGCGCGTAGTTCAGCACGATCGGGTCGTTGTCGACGTAGACGACCTTGGACTCGGGCGCCGTACCCTGGACGACCTCGTGCAGGTTGGGGGAGGTCGGCAGCCCCGTGCCGATGTCCAGGAACTGGCGTACGCCCCGCTCCCGCGCCAGGTAGCGGCTCGCGCGCAGCATGAACGCGCGGTTGGCCCGCATGTGCACAGGCAGCGCGGGCCACACCTCCACCATGGCGTCCCCGGCCACCGTGTCGGCCTCGTAGTGGTTCTTGCCGCCCAGGATGTAGTCGTAGACCCGGGCCGAATGGGCCGTCCCCGTGTTCAGCCGCTCCTGACCGCCGTCCCCGATATGCATGCGCCGCTCCACAACTGAGCCCCGGTGGTCCGCCGGAGCGTCGAACTCGTTGCCGACACCCTACGGGGGGACGGCCGTTGACGCGGAACCGCACCGCGCCAGGCAGTGCCACACCTCCTTCACCGCCTGCGGAACGCGGCGGCCCGTGCGCGCGGCCTCTCTCAGGGCGCGCGTCCTCTCCCCGGGCGCGCGGGTCGAGCCGGCCACTGCCGCCGCCGTCCCGCGCGATGCGTACGCCGAGGTCCGCGCCGCCACCGGTGTGGCGGTGTCCCCCTCGAAGGCGCGGGCGAGTGCGGCGCCCCTCGGCCGCTTGCTGCCACGTGTACGGCCCCGCCACCGGTGGTAAGCCGGGGAGTGCCAGGCAAGATGATCCGACGGCCGCGAGCGGGCCGGCCGCGAACCGACGAGGGGACGAGAGCAGCATGCCGATCCAGGGTGAGTACGTGCCGAGCCCGGAGCAATGGGTGCGCGACCAGGTCGATCTGTACGAGAGCTCCGGCGGCACGGAGGGCACCACCATGCGGGGGATGCCCGTCATCGTCCTCACCACGCGGGGTGCCAGGAGCGGCAAGGTGCGCAAGACGCCGCTGATGCGGGTGGAGCACGAGGGGAAGTACGCTGTGGTCGCCTCGAAGGGCGGGGCGCCGGAGCACCCCGTCTGGTATCACAACCTCGTCGCCGACCCCCGTGTCGAACTCCAGGACGGGCCCAAGCGGCAGGACATGACGGCCCGCCAGGTCACGGGCGAGGAGAAGGCGCGGTGGTGGGAGCGTGCCGTCGAGGCGTTTCCCGACTACGCCGAGTACCAGCGCAAGACCGGCCGGGAGATCCCCGTCTTCGTCCTGGAACCCACCCCTGGTGGACACTGAGCGGCAGGCCGACGGGCCGCGGGGCGGCAGGCCGACGGCCCCGCGGACCAGGACGGCGCCGGGCGGCGGCCGAAGCGGCGCGTGGGCGAGGGCGAGGGTGAGAGCCATGAGGCAGGAGCGGAGGAGACCGGATGGGTGAGCGGACGGACGAACACGGTGGCCCGGCCGGAGTACGGGTCCCGGACTCCCGGCTGGTGGCGGAGGCCACGGAGCTCGTCAGGGACACGACCAGCGACCTGGTCTACGACCACTCGCGCCGTGTCTTCTTCTTCGGCAGCCTCCTGGGCCGTGCCCGCGGCATCAGCCACGACCCGGAACTGCTCTACGTCGCGGCCCTCTTCCACGACGTGGGGCTGGGCGAGCCGTTCCACGACAGCGGGCGCCGCTTCGAGGTCGACAGCGCGAACGAGGCCCGCCGCTTCCTCGCGGCCCGCTCCGTGCCCGAGGACAGCATCCGGCGGGTGTGGACGGCGATCGCCCTGCACACCACGCCGGGCATCCCGGAGTTCATGGAGCCCGAGGTGGCGCTCGTGACGGCGGGCGTGGAGTACGACGTGCTGGGCTTCGGTTTCGACGAACTGGCGGCGGACGACCGTGCGGCCGTCGTCGCGCTGCATCCGCGTCCCGCGTTCAAACAGAGCATTCTGCGGGCGTTCGCGGACGGCGTGGGGCCGAAGCCGGAAACGACGTTCGGCAATGTGAAGGCCGACGTCCTGGCGCACTACGACCCGCACTTCGAGCGCGGCGACTTCGTCCGCACCATCCTGGAGTCGCCCTGGCCGGAGTGAACCGCCGCACGCGTGACCGGCGGAGGCGCCCCGAAGCCCTGCCTCCGCCGCCCGGCGAAGGGGCGGGCCACCGCCGTCGCCTCCGGCCTCCGGACGGGCACTCAGCGCCCTCGCCTCCGCGCCCCGGCCGTCATGCCGAGGCCATGCCGTCCCAGGCGGCTTCGGCGCTGCGGACGGCTCCCGCCCCCGCGGATTCCGCACCCGCGACGCCCAGCGTCCGCAGCCCCGCCGCGAGGGCCCGAACCGTGTCGACGACCACCGTGCGGTCGGCGGCCCGCCCGTAGTGGTTCACCCGGAACATCTCCTCGGCGAGCGCGCCCGCCGCCGCCTGGAGCGGCACCCGCGGGCCGGCCTCCAGCGCGGCGGCCACCACCTCGCGCGCGTCCACGCCCTCGGGCGCGCGCAGCGTCGTGGCGGCGGGCGCCGCGTCCTGGTCGCGCACCACGTACGGGGCGAGTCCCGGCAGCTCGTGCGCGGCGGCGCGCGTCGCGGCGGAGGCCGCGCGGTGCCGGGCGATCGAGTTCTCGAGGCCCTCGGCGGCCACCCGGTCGACGGCCTGCTCCAGCGCCAGCATCTCCAACTGGGCGGGGGCGTGGGGCAGCGTGGTACGGCCGCCGTCGAGCCACCGCTGCTTCCAGTCGAGCAGTGAGAGGTATGAGCGGCGCGGCGCCTGCGCGTTCGCGGCGATCCGCTCCCACGCCCTGGCACTGACCGAGACGGCGGAGACCCCGGCCGGGCCGGCCAGCGCCTTCTGTCCGCCGACGACGCACAGGTCCACCCCCCACGCGTCCGTCAGCAGCGGCTCGGCACCCACCGAGGCGACCGCGTCGAGCATCAGCAGCGCGCCGCTCTCCCGCACCGCTTCGCCGATCTCGGCGACGGGGTTGGTGTTGCCGGTCGCCGCTTCCGCGTGGACGAGGCTGACCAGACCGATGCGCGGGTGCTGCCGCAGGGCCTCGGCCACCTGCGCGGCCTCGACAGCCCCGGTGAACGGCGCGTCGAGGGTGACCACCTCGGCCCCGCAGGCACGCAGCCAGCCACCGAACGTCTCCCCGTACGGGCCGCTGACCACGTTCAGCGCCGTGCTGCCGGGTGCCGCCGCCGCACGGATGCACGCCTCCAGCGGAAGCAGCGCCTCGCCTTGCATCGCCACCACGTCGGACCCGGTCCGCAGCAGTGCGGCGACCTTGTCCTCGACGGCGGCGAAGTGCTCCGCGGTCAGCGGCGGCAGATCCAGCAGGGAGGGGTGCTCGGTGTGCGCAGTCACGGTCGCCTTCCAACCACGAGGGCCGCATCCTGCCACGGCCGCGTTACCGCACGACCCTACGTCCGCGACCGGCGCGCCTCACCTCCGGTACCCCGCTTCCGCCGCCGCAGGCCGGCCGGCACCCGACGGGTCAGGGGCGGGGGCTCGTCACCAGGAGGGCCACGTCGTCGTGGTTGTCGGGGTGACGCAGCGTCTTCAGCAGCCGGTCGCAGCTCTCCTCCAGCGACTCCGCCGCACCCGTGCCGCCCGGGCGCAGCAGATCCAGCAGCGCGCCCAGCCGGTCGTCGATGTCGTCCCGCCGCGTCTCGACCAGGCCGTCGGTGTACAGCACGAGCCGGTCGCCGGCCTCCAGGCCGATCTCGGTGGTGCCGTACTCGCCCAGCCCGGTGCCCAGCGGGGCGCCCTCGGGCGGTTCGACCAGGCGGGGCTCGCCCCGCGCCGGGACGAGGACGGGGGGCAGGTGGCCGGCCGAGGCGATCCGGCACCGGCGGTCCGCCGGGTCGTAGACGGCGTACACACAGGTGGCGATGTACGGGTCGAGGCCCATGGTGATCCGGTCGAGGTGGCGCAGCACGTCGTGCGGGGGCAGCGACAGCCGGGCGAGGGTCTGGGTGGCGGTGCGCAGCCGTCCCATGGTGGCGGCGGCGGTGATGCCGCTGCCCATCACGTCGCCGACGACCAGGGCCGTGCGGTCCTGTTCGAGCTCCAGCACGTCGAACCAGTCGCCGCCGACCTCGCTGTGGGCGCCGGCCGGCTGGTAGCGGGAGGCCACCCGCAGCCGGGTCGCGGTGGCGGCCGGTGTGGGCAGCATGCTGCGCTGCAGGGTGAGAGCGATGTTGCGCTGCTGCCGGTAGAGGCGGGCGTTGTCGATACAGACGGCGGCGCGGCCGGCCAGCTCGCAGGCGAGGAGGGTGTCGTCGCGGTCGAAGGGCTTGGGGTTGCGGGTGCGCTTGAGGTCGAGCGCGCCCAGGACCTCGCCGCGCGCGATGAGGGGGACGGCCAGGTAGGAGTGGACACCGGCGCGCGCCAGCAGGGCGGCGGCCTCCTCGTCCTTGGCGATGCGCAGCAGGTCCTCGGGGCCTACCGCCGGCACGGCGACGGGCTCCGCCGTGGCGACACAGCGGGTGACCAGCCGGTCGGCTCCGTAGCGCGCCGCGTGTCCGGGCAGGTCGGCCGCGTCCGCGGCGACGGTGGGGTAGGCGAGGGCGAGCGCCAGCGCCCGGAAGGTGGCGGTCTCCTTCTCGGGGATGCGCACGGGCTGGTCGCTGACGGCGGCGTCCAGCACGTCCACGGCGGCGATGTCCGCCAGCTCGGGCACGGTGACCTCGGCCAGTTCCCTGGCGGTCTGTTCGAGGTCGAGCGTGGTGCCGATGCGGACGGAGGCCTCGGCCAGGCGGGAGAGGCGCTGCCGGGCCGCTTCGGCCTGGAGCGCGGCCCGGTGGCGCTCGGTGATGTCGGTGACCGAGACGGACAGCCCCAGCGGGCGCCCGCCCGCGTCGTCGAGCCGGAAGACGGACACGGACCAGGCCCGCCCCTCGCCCCGCGAGGTCTCACCGCCGAGGACCTCGTGGTCGATGACGGGTTCGCCGGTCTCCAGGACCCGCCGCATCATCCGCTCGGCCTTGCCCGCGTGGCCGTGGGGGAGGACGTCGTGGACGGAGCGGCCCAGGTGCCCCTCGACGCCGACGCCGTCCAACTGCGTGAGGGTGGGGTTGACGGACACGTAGCGCAGCGCGGTGTCCATGACCGCGATTCCCATCGGCGACTGCTGCACCAGCCGGGCGGAGAAGGCCAGGTCGCGTTCGACCTCCCGCAGCGCGGCCTGGTCGGTGACCAGGCCCAGCGCGAAGACCGCGCCCTGGTCGTCGTTCAGGCGCATGTTGCGGAACTCCAGGGGTTTGACCTGGCCGTTCCGCAGCTTCACGGGGAAGGAGCCCGCCCAGCTCGTGCCGTCCCGCAGCACCTCGTCGAAGAGCCGGAACACCAGGTCCCGTTGTGCGTCGGGGACCAGCAGCGGCGCCGCGTAGCTGCCCAGCGCCTCCTCGGCCGAGTAGCCGAACAGCTCCTCGGCCTGCGGGCTCCACAGCACGATGCGTCCCCGTGCGTCCAGCACCACGGCCCCCACGCCGAGCACGTCCAGGAGGCCGCCGGGCGGGGACAGGGCCACGCCGGACGGGCCGTCGCCCGCCGGCGGCGCGCCGTCGGCGTCGCCTGCTGGCGGCTCCTCGCGGTTCCTCACGACGGCGGCTACCTTCCTGCCCTGGGCGTACCCCTCCATCCTCCCTCGCGGTCCGGTGGAGTGCCCCTCCAGCGCGCGAGGGGACATCCGATGCGCCCGTTCGGGTGACCGGCCCCGGGGCGGCGGCGCGACCGGCGCCGGCTGCCCGGCTCACCTGGTGCGGGCGCTCTCCACCACGTCCTCGACGTCGTGGACGCCCGCGGGGGAGCCGCCCGTGGCGATGCCGAGGACGAACGAGGTGTGGTCGCCGTCCACCGTGACGACGGTCATCAGCAGGTGGGCTCCGGACTTCTCGCCGCGGGCCGGCACCCGCAGCGCCACCGTGTGCGCCGGGTGCCCGCTGACCTTCGTGACCTGGGACCTGGCGAGCTCAACCGGCTGGTCGGGGAAGAAGAACTCCGCGTTCGACCTGGCCGCTGCCTCGGTGTACGTCCCGAGATCGGCGTCCGGCACCACCTGCCCGGACCGGCCGGCGAGCACGGTGCCGCCGCTCGCGCCGCCCGCCGTGGTGCGGGTGATCCGCGAGGAGAAGGCGTCCGTCAGGTCCGCGTCCCCGCGGCGGTCGTGCACCCAGCCCGGAGGGAGCGCGTAGGTGACTCCGGCCCTGGCGTCGCTCACCCGGGGCCTGTCGGCCAGCGGCGCCTCGGCACGGCCGCGCAGCAGCCACCAGACGGTGGCGCCGCCGCACGCCAGCGCGAGCACCACCGCGACCGCGAGCGCCGCCCGCAGCCCGCGCCGCACCTGCGAGGGCGCCGGCGGAGGGGGGACCATGCCCGGACGGTGCGGCTGGTACGGCTGCCCGGACAGCGGCGGTGTCGTCATGCGCTCAGCTTGCCCGCCTGCCCCCGGCCCTGCCTGAGCGCGGGTACTCAGAGGGTTACTCAGCCACGGCGGGGGGTAGCACTTCGGGCTGGTGCGGCCGGCCCCTTCAGCTCGCGCGGGGGGCCGCCGTCGACCCGCGGGCCTGGATCTCGGCGTCGATGACGACGGTCCCGGCCGGCGCCTCAGGATCGTCGATGCGGGTCAGCAGCCGGTCGAGGGCGGCCTCTCCCAGAGCGACGGCGTCCTGGGCGACGGCGGTAACCCCCGGATCGACCATGCTCATCCAGGGCGCGTCGTCGAACGAGACGAGGGAGAGATCCGCCGGCACCCGCAGCCCCAGGTCGTGGGCCGCCCGCCACAGCCCCTCCGCCAGGACGTTGTTCGCGGCGAACACGGCGGTGGGGCGGTCGCGCCGGGCCAGCAGGTCGACGGCGGCCTTCCGCGCGGCGTCCACGTCGGAGCCGGCCGACACCAGCAGCGTCGGGTCAGCCGGGATGCCCGAGGCGAGCAGCGACTCGCGGTAGCCGCGGAACCGTTCGCGACCGGTCGTCCAGTCGGTCTCGTCGATGAGCAGGGCGATCCGGTGGTGGCCCAGGGAGATGAGGTGTTCGCTGAGCCGTTGCGAGGCGGCCATGTTGTCCACGATCACCGCTTCGCAGCGGCCGGTGGCGAACTGGCGGTCGGCCTCCACCACGGGGACGCGCTGGCGCAGCAGGAAGGCGGAGACCTCCTCCGAGACGGGTGTGACGATCACTCCCGCGACCCGCATGGCCACGAACGCGCGGGCCGCCTCCCGCTCGACGTCCGCACGGCCGCTGTCGTCGCTGAGCACCATCGTGTAGCCGCGGGAGCGGGCGTGCCGGGAGATGCCGGCGGCCAGGTCGGCGTAGAAGGGGTTGCGCAGGTCGGAGACGAGGACGCCGACCGAACGGGACACCTGCTGGCGCAGCGACCTGGCCAAACCGTGGGGCACGTAGCCCAGTTCCTCGGCGGCGGCCTGGACGCGCGCGTTCGCCGCGGCGCCGACGTAGCCCTGTTTGCTCAGCGCCCTGGCCGCCGTGGAGCGGGAGACGCCCGCCGCCTGGGCGATGTCCTTGAGCGTCGGGCGCCGGGACGCCGACCGCTCGTCTGCCCGTGCGTCCACCGGCTCGTCCCCCTGCGCGCCCACCGGCCGCCCCTCCCTGCCGTCGCCCATGACCTCCGCCTGTCACCTCACCGCTCAGCGCCCCCGTCATCCTAGGGCCCCCCGTCTGGATCTGGCTGGGCTCGCGGGCCCCGGCACGCACTCTCGCGGCTGGGGGCACCCCCGGCCGGAGGCTGGGGGAGTCAGTCGCCGCTTCCCCCAGGGCTCGGCTTCGCTCGCCCCGGGAGGTGCCCCCACGCAGGGACTCTCCCCCAGCCTTCGGCCGGGGGGACCCCCATCCTCCGCCTTGCGAGAGCACGCACCGGAACCCGCTCCCTGATCCAGCCAGATCCAAACGAAAGACCCTAATGCGCCGGGTCTTGACCCGGCGCATTAGGGTCTTTCGTTTGGATCTGGCTGGATCAGGG
>NZ_JASKYT010000084.1:0-25064 GCF_041028275.1 Streptomyces sp. PU-14G | reverse complement strand
CCCCAGGACCCCACCCCCTGGCTCGCGCTGCTCCTGCTGTTCCGCGGGACCGCCACTCCGCGCGACTGCCACCACCCCTTCGGCGAGTTGTACGCGCGCCACCCCGAGCACCACCACGGGCACCATCTGATGGCCGCCGCGCTGGCCGAGGAGGGCCGCGGCGTCTACGACTTCGCCGCCCAGGCCGCCGAACGCGCGCCCGCCGACTCGCCGCTCGCCCTGCTGCCCGTCACCGCCCACGCGCAGCGCTTCCGCGTCCTGGCAGCCCGGGGCGAGGTCCCGCCCGATCCGACCACGGCCGGGCACTGGCAGGGACGCCACCCGCAGCGCATCGTCAAGGCCGCCTTCAACTGGTGGCTGGAGTGGGGCGCCGAGGACCGCAACCCGCGCCGCCTCATCGACCTCAACCACCTGGCATACGCCAAGTTCCACGAGGGGAGGATGGCCGAGGCCGCCGCGCTCTTCCAGCGGATCGGCCCCCACCCGACGCGCGAGCCGTGGGCGTTCTCGGGCCGCGAGCCCCACAAGGCGTTCCGCGCCGCGCACCGTACGGCCCTGGGAGCCGCCTGAGAGACCTGCACCCTCCCCCGCACGCACCCCCCACCCGAGCACCACAGGACGTCCTGGAAGGAATCCCCGCCATGCTCACGGGCAGCCGGCCGAGTGGCAGCAGTCAGGAGATCAGCACCTACCGAGGCCAGGACCAGGCGTCCTTGCGGGCCGGTCGGCTGGGCACGACGGGGCTGCTGCTGTCCGTCCTGGCCGCGACCGCCCCCTTGATGACCGTCGCGGGGGTGATGGCCACCACCTACGCCGTCATGGGCGTCGTGGGCCTGCCGCTGCTCTTCGTCATCCTCGGCGTCATCATGGCGCTGTTCGGCATCGGGTACGCCGAGATGAGCCGCCACGTGCACAACGCGGGCGCGTTCTACGCCTACATCGCCCGGGGGCTCGGCGGGCTCGCCGGCGCGGGCGCCTCCTACGTGGCGCTCGTCGCCTACAGCGCGCTCCAGGTCGGGGTCTACGGCATCTTCGGCTTCGAGGTCGCCGGGCTGCTGGAGAAGTTCTTCGGGGTGGGCGTCGCCTGGTGGATCCCGGCGCTGGTCGCGCTCGTGGTGACCGGGGTGCTGGGCGCCCGCAAGATCGACCTGAACGCGAAGGTCGTGGGCGTCGTGCTGATCTGCGAGGTGCTGCTGGTCCTCGTCATCGACGTCGCCTACGCCGCCGACCCCGGGCCGCAGGGCCTCTCCCTGCACGCCTTCGACCCGGACACGCTCACCGGCGCCGGTCTTGGCACGGCCCTGTGCTTCACCGTCGCCGCGTTCCTCGGCTTCGAACAGGCGCCCGTCTACGCGGAGGAGACCGACCGGCCGCAGACCGTCGTGCGCCGCGTGATGTTCCTGGCCGTCGGCATCATCGCCGTCTTCTACGCGCTGACCGCCTGGCTCATCAGCGTCGCCACCGGGCCCGACGGGGTGGTGGCCGCCGCGCGCGAGGAGAGTTCCGGACTCATCTTCACCCTCGCCGAGCCCCGGCTCGGCACCGTCTTCACCGACGTGCTGCACGTCTTCTTCGTCACCGGCGCCTTCGGCTGCATGCTCGCCTTCCACAACGTCGTGGCGCGCTACGCGTTCGCCATGGGGCGCGAGGGACTGCTGCCGCGCGCGGTGGGCCGGGCCTCCGCGGGCACCGGGGCGCCCGCGCTCGGATCGCTGCTCCAGACGCTGGTGTCCGCCGTGGTCGTCGCCGCCTTCGTCGCCGCCGACGACAAGCCGCACGGCGACCCGACCGCGCCGGTCCTCCACCTGTTCACCTGGATGGGCAACGTCGGCGCACTCGGCGTCATCCTGCTGATGACCGTCACCTCTCTCGCCGTCATCGTCTTCTTCGCCCGGCGCGGCTCCGCCGGGGCGCAGGCGGGACGGCTGGTCTGCTCGGCGCTGGCCGCCGTCGGCCTCGGCTTCGTCTTCGTCTACGCCGTCAAGGACTTCGACGTGCTGGTGGGCGCCGACGCGGGCTCCACCCTGGGCCGGGTGCTGCCCGGCATCATCGGCGCGGCGGCCGTCGTCGGCCTGACCGTCGGCCTGGTACTGCGGGCCCGTGCCCCGCACACCTTCGCCCGCATCGGCCAGGGCAACGAGGCCTTCCGCCTGGACCAGGCCGCCGGCGGGCAGCAGGACCGGTGAGGCAGGACCGGGCCACCGGTCGGCAGCGGGTCGGTGGCGGGTCAGTGGCGGCGGGCCGGCCGCCGGCCCTTGGGCTGTTCAGGCCGGGGGCCGGGCGGGTGGCTGTGCAGGCGGTGGGTGCTCGGTGAGCCGGCCGTCAGCGTGAACGGCTCGCCGCAGTGCAGCAGGCGCAGGGGCTCGCCTTCCAGCAGCGTGTAGGTCACCGACGTGCTCTCGATCTCCACCCCGAGCCGGCGGCCGAGGATCTCCACCGCGAAGGCGAGCCGGCGCAGCTGGTCCGGCAGCGTGGGGGAGAAGTCGAGCGTGCCGTCGCTGTGCCGCATGCCGCCGAAGCCGGCCACCAGCGCGATCCACGTGCCGGCGAGCGAGGCGATGTGCAGCCCGTCGCGGGTGTTGTTCTCCAGGTCTTCCAGGTCCATCAGCGCCGCCTCGCCCGTGTAGTCGTAGGCGAGTTGGAGCTGCCCGACCTCGGCGGCCATCACCGCCTGGCAGCAGGCGGACAGCGACGAGTCGCGGACCGTCATCTGCTCGTAGTAGGCGAAGTTCGCTTCCTTCTGCGCGGTGTCGAAGGCGTCGCCGCGCTTGTACATGGCCAGCACCAGGTCGGCCTGTTTGACGACCTGCTTGCGGTAGAGGTCGAAGTAGGGGAAGTGCAGCAGCAGCGGGTACTGGTCGGGGCGGGTGGAGGCGAAGTCCCACATCTGGTGCCCGGTGAAACCCGCCGACTGCTCGTGCACCCCCAGGGCCTCGTTGAACGGTATGGCCACGGCGTCGGCCGCGTCCCGCCACGCGGCGGCCTCCTCGTCGTCGACGCCGAGGGCCGCCGCCTGTTCGCCGTAGCGCTCCACGGCGTCGGCCGCCGCCCGCAGGTTCGACTGGGCCATCAGGTTGGTGTACAGGTTGTCGTCCGTGACGGCGCTGTACTCGTCGGGCCCCGTCACCCCGTCGAAGTGGAAGGTGCCGTGGTGGTCGTGGTGGCCCAGCGAGTGCCACAGCCGCGCCGTCTCGATCAGGATCTCCACCCCCGTCTCCCGCTCGAAGTCGGTGTCGCCGCTGGCGGCGACGTACCGCACCACGGCCTCCGCGATGTCGGCGTTGACGTGGAAGGCGGCGGTGCCGGCCGGCCAGTACGCCGAGCACTCCGAGCCGTCGATCGTCCGCCAGGGGAAGGTGGCGCCGCGCAGGCCCAACTGGCGCGCCCGCGCGCGGGCCGCGGGCAGCGTCTCCTGACGCCAGCGCAGCGCCTCGGCGACCGCGGACGGCGAGGTGTAGGTGAGGACGGGCAGCACGAACGACTCGCCGTCCCAGAAGGTGTGGCCGTCGTATCCCGAGCCGGTCAGCCCCTTGGAGGGGATGGCGCGCTTCTCGGCCCGCGCCCCGGCCTGGAGCACGTGGAAGAGCGCGAAGCGGACCGCCTGCTGGATCTCGGCGTCGCCGTCCACCTCGACGTCCGCGCGCGACCAGAAGTCGTCGAGGTAGGCGCGCTGCGCCTCCACCAGGCCCTGCCAGCCCGCGGTGCGGGCGCCGGCGAGGGCCGCGTCCACCTGGTCGCGGACGGCGGGCAGCGAACGCACCCCGGACCAGCCGTAGGAGACCAGCTTCTCGACGCGCAGCGGCTGCCCGGGGCTCAGCTGCGAGGTGACGGTGAGCCGGGCGACGTTCTCCCCGCTCTCGGCACCGGTGCTGGTGCCTTCGGGGCCGTGCACCACGTGGTCCGCCGCGGAGCCGACCCGCAGCCCGCTGGTCTCGGTGCGGTGCACCAGGCGCAGCCGCATGTCGGAGGCGAAGTTCTCCTCCGGTGTGAGCACGTCCTCCAGCGCCGCGGCCACGCGCGGGTCGCCGCCGCTCTTGTGGGGCAGTTGCTCGTTGGCGACCAGTTCCGACTGCACGACGACGCGGACGTCCGACTCCAGCGGTTCCACCTCGTAGGCGACCGCCGCGATGGCGCGCTGGGTGAAGGAGACCAGCCGGGTAGAGGTCACCCGCACGGTGCACCCCGCGGGTGAGGTCCACTCGCAGACCCGGCGCAGCAGCCCCGAGCGCAGGTCCAGGGTCCGTTCGTGGGAGCGGAGCCTGCCGTAGCGCACGTCGAAGGGCTCGTCGTTGACGAGCAGCCGCATGATCTTGCCGTTGGTGACGTTGATGACGGTCTGGCCCGACTCGGGATAGCCGTAGCCGGCTTCCGCGTACGGCAGCGGGTGCAGCTCGTGCACCCCGTTGAGGTAGGTGCCGGGCAGCCCGTGCGGCTCGCCCTCGTCGAGGTTGCCGCGCCACCCGATGTGCCCGTTGGAGAGGGCGAAGACGGACTCGCTCTGCGGCAGGATGTCCAGGTGGAGCTCGTTCTCGTGCAGCGTCCAGGGCTGTACCGCGAAGCAGGAGTGGCTGATCACCTGGCGTCCTCCTCGTCGTCGGGGCGCGGGCGGGTCTCGGGGGCGTCCGTCAGCGCCCGCAGGTCCGTCACGACGGTGTCGGCGCCGTGGGCGCGCAGCGCCTCGGCCTGGCCCGTGCGGTCGACGCCGACGACGTACCCGAAGTGGCCCGCCCGGCCCGCGTCCATGCCCGCCAGCGCGTCCTCGAAGACGGCCGATGCGCCCGGCTCCACGGCCAGGTCGTGCGCGGCGGTGAGGAAGGTGTCGGGGTGGGGCTTGCCGGGCAGCCGGCGCTCCCGCGCCACCACACCGTCGATCCGCACGTCGAACTGGTCCTCGATGCCGACCGCGGCGAGGACGTCCTGGCAGTTGGCGCTGGAGGAGACGACGGCGGTCAGCAGCCCCGCCGCGCGCACCGCGTGCAGATACCGCACGGAGCCGTCGTACGCCTCGACGCCGTCCTGGCGGATCTTCTCCAGCAGCAGCGCGTTCTTGCGGTTGCCCAGCCCCGCCACGGTCTCCCGCTCGGGCGGGTCGTCGGGTGCCCCCTCCGGCAGCTCGATCCCGCGCGAGGCGAGGAAGGTGCGGACGCCGTCGGCCCGCGGGCGCCCGTCCACGTAGGCGTCGTAGTCCGCCACCGGGTCGAAGGCCGCGAAGCCCGGCCCGTCGCGCCCGCGCAGATAGGCGTCGAACATCTCCTTCCACGCGGCGGCGTGCACGACGGCGGTCTTGGTGAGGACACCGTCGAGGTCGAACAGGCACGCGCGGATACCGTCGGGCAGACCGAGCTTCGTCATGCGTGCCGGGTCCCCTGGCCACGGGGCCGGCATGCGTGCTCGTGGGCATTGCCGCCCGGGTGGGCGCCCGGCGGCCCGGCTGCTCGGCCTCGCGTGGCAGGGGTCCCGGATCCTGGGCCTACTCGGTCTCGCGCGGCCGGGGACCCCGGATCCTGGGCCTACTCGGTCTCGCGCGGCCGGGGAACCTCCCATACCAGGCGGGTGCCGGGCCCGGCCGCTGAGGCGGAACCGTCCGAGACCGTCAGAGTGCCGCCCAGAAGTGCGGCCCGCGAGCGCATGTTGGCCAGCCCGCCGGTGCGGGGCGCGTCACCGAGGCCGACACCGTCGTCGGTGACCGTCAGCGCGATGCCGGCACCCACGGACAGCGCCACGTCCACCTGGCGGGCCCGCGCGTGACGGACGATGTTGCTCAGGGCCTCCGCCAGCACCGCGCTCACGTGGGCTGCCGCCTCGGCCGGCACGTTCGTGTCGACGGGGCCCTCCATGCGCAGCGCGGGCGGGAAACCGAGCCGGTCCGCGGCGTCGCTGACGGCCTTCACCAGGGTCCGGCGCAGGCTGGTGTGCGCGTCCTGCGGCCCCTCGCCCGAGGTGCGCAGCGCGAAGATGGTCGAACGGATGATCTTGATGGTCTCGTCGAGGTCGTCCACGGCGCGGCTCACCCGCTCGGCCGCCTGCGGCCGGTCGATGAGCCGGCCCGCGCTCTGCAGTGTCATCCCGGTCGCGAACAGCCGCTGGATGGCCAGGTCGTGCAGGTCGCGGGCGATCCGGTCGCGGTCGTGCAGCAGCGCCAGCTGCTCGGACTCGGCGCGGTGCTGCGCCATCTCCAGCGCGAGCGCCGCCTGCGCCGCGAAGTCCGACAGCAGCTCCACCTCCGTGGTGTCGAACGGCTCCCGCCCCTTCAGCCGGCTCAACCGCAGTGCGCCCGGCGCGTGCTTCTGCGCCAGCAGCGGTACGGCGACGACGGGGCCGTGCGCGCTGCGCCCGCCGGGGAAGGCGTGGGTGCGCGGGTCGGCGTCCACGTCCGCCGACACGGCCGACTCGCCGGTGCGCGCCGCCAGTCCCGAGAGCGTCTCGTCGTAGGGCACCACCACCCCGGTCTGCTCCTCGGCGAGCGCACCGACCGCCACCACCACCCGCAGCCCGTCCGCACCGTCCGCGGACCCCGCGGCGTCCGGTAACAGCACGCACGCCGAGTCGGACTGTGCGACATCCAGCGCCCGCCAGGCGATCAGCCGCAGCACCTCGCTGGAGGGGGCGCCGCTCAGCAGCAGCCTGGTGATCTCCCCGAGCGCCTCAAGACACCGTTCGCGGCGCCGGCTCTCCGCGTACAGCCGCGCGTTGTCCACGGCCACCCCCGCGGCGACCGCCAGAGTGGTGACGACGGCCTCGTCGTCGGCGTCGAACTGAGCGCCGCCCCGCTTCTCCGTCAGGTACAGGTTGCCGAAGACCTCGTCGCGCACCCGCACCGGCACCCCCAAAAACGTGCGCATCGGCGGATGGTGCGCGGGGAAGCCGTGGCTGGCCGGGTGCGCGGTCAGATCGGGCAGCCGCAGCGGTTCGGGATCGCGGATCAGCTCGCCCAGCACCCCGTGCCCGGAGGGCAGCGGCCCGATCCGCGCGGCCTCCTCCTCGCCGATCCCCACCGGCAGGAACGTCACCAGGCGCTGCCCCTCGCCGATGACGCCCAGCGCCCCGTACCGCGCGTTCGTCAGGGCCAGCGCCGCCTCGACGATGCGGCGCAGCACCTGCGCCAGATCCAGCTCCCGGCCCACACTCAGGACGGCTTCCAGCAGGCTGTGCATCCGGTCCTGGGTGGTGCGGGCGGCATCCAGACGGGTCTGGAGCTCGTCCAGCAACTCGGCCAGCCCGAAGTGGGGCAGTCGTCCCCGGCCTTGATGGTGCTGCCCGTCGTCTCTGGCAGCCTCCGCCATGCGCGCCTCCGTGCGACGGTACGACAGCCGGGCCCCCGTAAAGGCCGCGAGCCCCGAGAACGGCAGTCTACGGGCCAACCGACCTCAGGGCGCCGGACGTTCCGCGCTCCGTACGTCCGACGGAGCGTGCTCACCACCGCCCGCGGGGGCGTGTTCGCTACCGCCGGTGGGCTCGTGCCGGCCCTTGCCCGTGGAGGCGCGCTTTTCTTCATCAGACGAGGGCTGCTGCGGCCCGCCCGCCGGGGCCGGTCCGGTCCGCTCACCGTCGACTGGGGCTGCTGGGGTCGCCGGGCCCGCTGGGTCCGCTGGGGCTGCCGGAGTCACCAGGTCCGCCGGGGTCGCCGGACCCGCCGGACCCGCCGGAGTCATCGGGGCCACCGGGATCGCTGGACCCGCCGGGGTGACCGGGCCCGCCGGGGTGACCGGATCCGCCGGGTCTGCCGGGCCGCGCTGCCGCGGGGCGGGAAGGTCCGGGGCCCTGCGGTCCTGGTCCATCCGGCGCCACTCGGGCCGCAGCCCGGTCAGGTTGGTCGTCAGGAAGTAGGCGGCGCCGCCCGCGAGCAGCACCGGGGCCAGCCCGAAGGACGCCACGGCCGCGCCGGCGAGCAGGCCGCCCAGGGGGATACCGGCCCAGGCCAGCGAGTCGCCCAGGGCGTTGACCCGGCCCCGCAGCCCGTCGGGCACCCGCTCGAAGTTGACGGCCCCCAGTATCGGGTTGATGAAACCCGCGCCGAACCCGCTGAGCGCGAAGACGGCGGGCACCACCCACAGCGGCACGTCCACGGCCAGGATCACGAAGCGCGGCGCGCCCGCGAGCAGGAACCCGGCGAAGAACACCACACGGCGCGGCATCCGGTGCCCCACGGCCGCCGCGACGAGGCTCCCGGCGACCGCCGCGAGCCCCAGCGAGCTGTTGGCCAGTCCCATCGCCTCGGGCCCGTGGCCCGACTCGCGCGCCCAGACCGGGACCAGCAGCGAGTTGAACGCCGCGTCCAGCAGATTGGTCACGCCCACCATGACGATGACGGTGAGCAGCAGCGGATCGCCGCGCAGAAAGCGGAACCCCTCGCCCATGCGCTGCCAGTAGCCGGGGCCGGGACCGGGGCCGGGGCCGGACGGCGACGCCGGTGCGGCCTCCCCGTCCGCCGCCGGACGTCCGCGGTGCGGCAGCGCCACGACGACGACGAGGGAACCCGAGGCGAAGCAGACCGCGATGGCGATCAGCGCGGTGGGCGCGCCGAGCAGCGCCACCACCGCACCGCCCGCCGCGGGGCCGACGGTGGAGGCCAGCCGTTCGGTCACCCCGGCGAGGCCCGCCGCACGTTCCAGCGGCACCCGGGCGCGCGCCGCGGCCTGCGGGACCATGATCTCCTTGGACAGGTCGCCAGGCCCCCGTGCCGCGCCGATCACCGCGACCAGGAGCAGCAGCAGCCAGAACGAGAGCACGTCCACGAGGTGCAGCGCCGCCACCGCGGTGACCGCCGCCGCGCTGACCACATCGGTGATCCACGACACCGTCCGGGGCCCCACGAGGTCCACGAGCGGCCCGGTGAAGGCCTTGACGAGGACGTACGGAGCCAGCTCGCAGAGCGACACGAGGCCGGTCTGCGCCGTGCTGCCCGTCGTCACCAGCACGAACCAGGGGAGCGCGATGGCCGATATCCGCGTCCCGGTCAGGGAGACCGCCATCGCTGCCAGGACACCCGCCAGCGGGCGGATGCTCCTGCTCCGCCGGGGGTGCTCCGTCATAGGCCGCACTCTAAGGGGTGCGGCCGGGGGGTCACCCAGCCGCCCCGAGCCGCGGGATCTGCCGCGCGGCGCCTGAGCCGTGGCCCGCGAGCCGGGCCGCCGTGCCCCCGGGTGCCGAACGGCCCCTACTCACGGGGCGGACCATGCCGCAGGCTGGGGGCGTTCCGAGGAGGTCCAGTGCCGGGTTCCGACAGCCGGGGCGAGGTGTCCGCCCGCCCCGCCGCCCCTGTCCGTGTGTTTCTGCTCGACGACCACGAGGTGGTGCGGCGCGGGCTGCGTGACCTCCTGGAGGCGGAGGACGACCTCAGCGTCGTCGGCGAGGCCTGCGACGCGGCTCAGGCGCTGGCCCGTCTCCCCGCGCTGAGACCCGACGTGGCCGTGCTCGACGTGCGGCTGGGCAGCGGCGGGAGGCCCGGCGGAAAGACCGGTGAGGGGAGCGGCGACCACGGGGGGATCGAGGTCTGCCGCGAGCTGCGGGCGCTGACCCCCGACCTGGTCTGCCTCATGCTGACCTCGTTCGACGACGACGAGGCGCTGTTCGACGCCGTCATGGCGGGCGCCGCCGGGTACGTGCTCAAGCAGATCAGGGGCGCGGACCTGGTGAGCGCGATCCGGACGGTGGCGTCCGGCAGCTCGCTCATCGACCCGGCCACGCGGGCGCGGGTCACGGCGCGGGCCGCGGCGCCGGGCCAGGGGGCTGAGGGCCGGGCCGTCCCGGCCGAGCTGGCGCGGCTCACACCGCGTGAGCGGGAGGTGCTGGCTCTGGTGGGCGAGGGGCTGACCAACCGGCAGATCGGTGAGCGGCTCTTCCTCGCGGAGAAGACCGTGAAGAACCGGATCTCGGCGATACTGGGCAAGCTCGGCGTGGGGCGGCGGGTGCAGGCGGCGGTGCTCGCCGAGCGGCTCAGGGAGGTGGCCCCCGCTCCCGGCGCCGGCCACCTGCCGGCAGACCCCGCACCGTAGACGCCCGGGCCCCGCGCGGCGTCTGCCGCGCGGCCCGCCGCGCGGCTCCGACCTGTCCGCCGCGCAGGCACTCCGCGCAGTCGTCCCGTGCCCGCCGCGCAGGCACTCCGCGCAGTCGTCCCGTGCCCGCCGCGCAGGCCCGCCGCGCAGACGTCCCGTGCCCGCCGCACAGGCACTCCGCGCAGACGTCCCGTGCCCGCCGCACAGGCACTCCGCGCAGGCGCGCCGCGCAGGCGTCCCGCGTCAGCGGGGCTGGCGGAGGCGGTCCAGTTCGCGTCGGTCGCGTTTGGTGGGACGCCCGGCGCCGCGCTCGCGGCGGGCGACCACGGGGATCTCGGTGACGGGCGGCGGAGGGGGAGAGTTGTCGACGTAGGCCTCCGCAGCCACGGGGGCACCGACCCGCTTCCTGAGCAGGCGTCTGACGACCACGACGCGTTCGCGCCCGGCGTGCCGCACCCGCACCTCGTCCCCGACCTTGACGGCGTGCGCCGCCTTCACCCGCTCACCGTTGACCTTGACGTGTCCGCCGCGCGCCGCGGTCGCCGCCTGGGAGCGGGTCTTCGTCAGCCGCACGGACCAGATCCAGCTGTCGACCCGCACCGGCCCTTCGTCTGCCGTCATGCTGTCCGACTCTAAGGCAGTGGACGTCAGGCGGGACCCGCTCGGCGGAACCGGCCGTCTCCCACCCGGCACGGCGGCGGGGGCGGGCGCACAATGCCGACATATGGACCTCTCGTCTGACCGCACTTCCGAGGACGCTCTCGCCGAGCTGCACCGGCTCGCGTTGCGCACGGTCGCGCGGGCACGGCACCGGGCACGCGCCCGGATCACCGCCGAGCGGGCCCAGGACCGCGTCGAGCGGGCGGCGGCCCCGCCGAGCCCGTTCGCGCCCGACGGCGCCGAGAAGGCGCCGCCCAGCGACGTGGCGGTACTGCCGGGCCTGCCGTCCTGGATACCCGCGGTGCTGGGCGTCCTGCGGGGCAGCTCCACAGTGCTGCGTCCCGACGTCGCGCCGGACGGGACGGTGCGCGACTTCATCGTCGTCGGGGCCAACCACTTCGAGCTCAGCGGTGTGGAACGCGGCTCGTTCGACTTCCTGGGCAAGCGTCTGTCCGAGACCCGGCCCGGCGTGCGCACCAGCGGGATGTACGACGTCTACCGCGCGGCCCTGGACAGGGGCACGCCCGTCTCCAGCGACACCGTCGACTACGTGGACGTCGTGGACGGGGTACTCCAGCGAGCCAGGCTGCGCGGCACCGTCACCGTGCTGCCCGGGCTCGGGCTGCTGCTGACGAACTGGGAGCCGGTGGGCGAGGCCCGGCTCAGCCGCCGCATCCAGGAGGGGGGCCGGATGGGGTGGGCCGAATGGGATCTGATCAGCGGCCGCATCCGCTGGTCGCACGGGTTGCGCGAGCTGCTGGGGCTGCGGGCGCCGCCGCCGGAGGGCGTCACCCTGGAGGGCGTGCACGGGGTGGAGGGGGCGGCGCGCACGGTCGCCTCGGCCAAGGACGTCGCCGTCGATCTCTTCACCGTCGGACGGAAGATCGATCCGGCGGACCTGCCCGGGTTCGTGGCCGACATGCGTGCCCTGCTGCGCGGTGGCGAGGTGCCCGACCGCGAGCTGACCGTCCACGTGGACGGTTCCCGGCGGCGCATCCGCTGGGTGGGGCACGCCCAGCCGGAGGGCGCCGAAGTGCCCGAGTCCCTGCTGTTCGCCGCGCGCAACATCACCGGGCAGGAGGAGCAGCTGCGCCAGGCGCTCGTCGAGACCGAGCGGCTGCGGCAGGAGGCTGCCGCCGAGCGACGGGTCTCCGAGACGTTCCGCAGGGCCCTCGTCCCGCCGCTGGAGGCGCTCACTCCGCCGTGGATCTCGGTCAGCTCCGCCTATGTGCCGTCCGACTCGGGCGTGGGCGGCGACTGGTACAAGTGCCGGGAACTCCCCGACGGCCGGGTACTGCTGGCCGTCGGAGACGCCTCGGGGCACGGGGTGGAGGCGGCCAGCCGGGCCGTGCAGCAGCGTTCCGCGCTCGCCGGGCTGGCCTACACCGGCGGGGACGCGGCGCAGCTGGCGTGGGCGCTGGGGGAGGTCGTCTACAACGACTACTACGGCAACCTGGACACCACCGCCACCTGCGTGGTCGGGCACCTGTACCCCGAGGCCCGTGCCTTCCGCTGGGCCAGCGCGGGACACCCCGCACCGATCCTGGTCCGGGACGGCGAGCCGCGGCTGCTCCAGGGCGAGCACGGCATGATGCTGGGCGTGGTGGCGGACACGGCCTACACGACCAACACCGCCCAACTGCACTCCGGTGACCTGCTTCTCCTCTATACGGACGGCGTCATCGAGCGCCGCGGCAGCGACCTGGAGACCGGTGCCGCCGCCCTCTTGGAGGCCGTGCGTACGGGGATGGCCCGAGGGAGGCTCGCCGAGTCGGCGGCGGAGCGCCTGGTCGCCCACCTGCTGGGCGCCGAGGCGGAGGACGACGCGACGATCCTCGCCATCCAGGTGTCCTGAGACGTCAGCTCAGCGGACGGCTGCCCCGCGAGGCGGCTACGGGTCCGCCTGCGGGGTGGGTGCGTCGGGCTGCGGGCCCGGGGCGTCACCGGGGGTCCGCCTTGCCGCGCTCGTAGCGGCGGAGCCTGCGGTATCCGGTCAGTTCCCCGTCGGGGTCCAGCGTCATCTCGTAGGAGCCGAGCATGCTCACGCTGTCCGGGATCTTACGCAGCTCGACGACCTCCACGTGCAGCGTCCACCCCCCGTCCTCGCCTCTGACGACCGAGGAGACCGTCTCCGCCTCCAGCCCGGTCAGCTCCTCGATGGCTTCCCGTGCGGAGCGCAGCACCTGGGCCGTGCTGGGCGCCTTGGCCTCGACCGTGGGCTGCTCGCGGGGCTCGGCTGTTGCGGTGGGCTGTTCGCGCGCGGTGTCCCGCCGCGCGCCAGAGCCCGCCGAGCCGGTCTTCTTCCCGGGGGCTTGCTTGCCGGCCGTCTTCTGGGCCGTACCGCCCGCGCTCTCACTCATCCCGGTTCTCCTCCCTCCCCACGCGTGCGGGGAACGTCGCGAACCGGGCGGGTGCCCGCTGTGCGCCGAGTGAACCGGGGCAGGCCGGGTACCGGTGAGGCCCGGAGACCGGTCAGGTCAGTCCTCGCTTCGGAACAGGTCAGTCCTCGCCGCGGAAGATGTGGGACTCCGGGTCCCGGTCCCCGGACGGAGCACGCGGCCCGTAGCCCATCGGGCCGTCCGGGCGGCGCGTCGTGCGTGCGAGGAGCACGGGAGCGTGACGCTGGTCCCGGGCGTCCTCGTCGTGCCTGGTGCCCTGGCTTCGTTGCACCACGATCACCTCCATGTTCGACGCACTCCCGGGTCCCCACGCCGCGCGGGGCGAAACGGTCACCGGGGGAGGGAAGGGGACCAAGGAGATGAGATGGCGCACAGCCCTGAGGTGACCGAGCTGCTCGCGGACGCGCACGCCGAGACGGAGCGGCTGGTCACCGCCTACGAGGCGACTCACGACCCCGAGCGGCGTGCCGCCCTCGCCGAGGCGCTGAGCACCGGGACCCGGCGGCGCGCCCTCGCCCAGGAGCGGGAACTCGACCCCGTGCTGCGGCGGGTGCTGCCCGAGGGGGACCGGATCGCCGCCGAGGCGGCGAGGCGGCGGTCCGCCACGTACGCCACGGTGCGGCGGCTGTGCGGCCTCACGCCCGGCTCGCCGTCCGCCGACCGGGAGATCGCCGCGGTGCTGGACGCGGTGCGTGCCGCGGCGCGCACCGACGAGGAAGAGGTCTTCGCGCCGCTGCGGGCACGGCTCGGCCACCGCGCGCGGCGGGAGCTGGGAACCGCCGTGGAACGGGCCGTGACCTGCGACGGAGCACGCGGGGTTTGACCCTTGGCCCAAGGGCTACCCGGTGCGGCGCTGCGGTCCGGCCGCGGTCGTCGAGACCCTTCGGGCCCGCCAAGCAGCGGGCCGCACGCGGCAGTTGACCGCGAGCTCGGCCCCAAGCGACGCCAAGAAGCGAAGGAGGCTCCGTCCTCATGACTGTCGCTCCGACACAACAGCAAGGCGGCGGCACCGGCAATCTCTACGACGTACTGGAGCTCGTCCTCGACCGGGGGCTGGTGATCGACGCGTTCGTGCGGGTTTCCCTCGTCGGGATCGAAATCCTCAAGATCGACGTTCGCGTCGTGGTGGCGAGCGTCGACACGTATCTGAAGTTCGCCGAGGCCTGCAACCGGCTCGACCTGGAGGCAGGCCCGCGCAAGGACCCCGGACTGCCGGACCTGGTCGGTGAGATGACCGAGTCGGGCGCCAAGGGGAAGACCAAAGGAGCGCTGAGCGGCGCGGCGCAGACCGTGTCCGACGCCTTCCAGCAGGCGCGTGACGAGTCCCAGGAAAGCGGGGGCGGCACCAAGCGGCGCGCTGCCCCGGCCCGCAGGAAGGAGGAGCGGGAGTGAGCACCTACGTCTACGGGATCGCCCGGACGCCGGCTCCGCCCTTCCACGGGGACCTCACCGGCGTGGGCGACCCCCCGCGCCCGGTGCGCGTGATCGAGCGCGACGGGCTCGTCGCGCTGGTGAGCGACGCCCCCGACGATCTGAAGCCCAAGCGCAGGGAGCTCCTCGCCCACCAGCAGGTACTGGCGCAGGCGAGCGCAGAGCGCCCGGTACTGCCGATGCGGTTCGGCAGCCTCTCGCAGGACGACGAGACCGTCGGTGACGTCCTGGTGGAGCGCGCCGAGCACTTCCGCGAGCGGCTCGGCGCGCTCGAGGGCAGGGTCGAGTACAACGTCAAGGCCAGCCACGACGAGGAAGCGGTGCTGCACGTCGTCATGGCCGAGCAGCCCGAGCTGCGGGCCGAGAGTGAGGCCAACCGCGCGGCGGGAGGCGGCACCTACGAGCAGAAGCTCCAGCTCGGGGAGAAGGTCGCCCGCGCCGTGCAGGCCCGCGAGTCCACCGACGCCGCGCTGGTGCGGCGGGCGCTGGAGCCGCTGGCCGCCGAGGTCAGCGAGGGGCCCGAGAGCGGCGGCTGGCTGACCAACCTGTCCTTCCTCATCGAGCGGGAAGGCGCCGACGAACTACTCGCGGCGCTGGAGGAGTTGCAGACCTCGGCGCCCCAGCTGGACCTCACGGTCAACGGCCCGCTCCCGCCCTACAGCTTCGTCGAGAAGACCGACGCCTCGCCCGGCGTCGCGGGCGCCGCGGGAACCGCTCCCGCGGCCGGCTGACGGCGGCCGGTATGGGCCTGATCAGCGAACTGCTGCTGCTGCCCGCCGCTCCGCTGCGCGGCACCGCGTGGGTGCTGCGGCAGGTGCGGGACGAGGCGGAGCGGCAGTACCGCGACCCCGCCACCGTGCAGCGCGAGCTGCGCGAGCTGGAGCGGGCGCTGCTGGCCGGCGAGATCGACGAAGCCGAGTTCGACCGGCGCGAGGACGAACTTCTCGCGCGTCTGGAGAACAGGAATCCATGGACATGAACAGCAGACTGACGATGGCGCTGGCCGTCGCCGGGGGATACGTCCTCGGTCGCACCAAGAAGGCGAAGTTCGCCTTCGGTGTCGCGACGATGGTGGCGGGCAAGCGGCTCAAGCTCAATCCGCAGGCGCTGGCCACCTTCGCCAAGGACCAGCTCTCCAACAATCCGCAGTTCAAGGAGCTGGGCGACCAGTTGCGCACCGATCTGCGCGGCGCGGGCAAGGCAGCCACGGGCGCCCTGGTCAATCGCCAGGTCAACGCGCTGGCCGACCGGCTGCACGAGCGCACTCTCGATGTGCGCGACCAGCTGTCCGGCGCCTCGGACAGCGCGAAGGAGACGGCCGGGGACGCGGCCTCCACCACCAGGGACACGGCCCGGAAAACGGGCGAGGACGCCGCCGGAGCCGCCACCAAAACCGCGCGCAAGGCCCTGCCGGGCAGCCGCCGGGCAGGGGGCCGGGACGAGGCCGAGGACGCGGATGCGCGGGAGCCGGACGGGGAGGAGAGCGGCGAGCGCGCCGACGGGGAGCACGAGTCCGAGGCCCCGAGGGACTCCCGCTCGGCCGGCAGCGGTGAGCAGACGGCCGGCGGTGCGAGGAAGTCGGCAGGCAGGGCGAAGAAGTCCGCCGGTACGGCGAAGAAGTCCGCCGCCGAGCGTCCGGCAGCGAAGCAGTCGCGGGGACGGGCGACGGGCAAGAAGGCGGCCTCGTCCTCGTCCGGCACCGCCAGGTCGTCGTCCCGCTCCTCGACCGCGAAGCGGACCGGCACCGCGTCGGCCGCCAAGCCGGCGTCGACGCGGGCGAAGAGCAGTGGCGCGAAGGGAGGCCGGAGCCGTGGCTGACGACCAGACGAAGGACGGCGGCGGAAAGCTGCTCGGCGGGCTCGACACCGCGGCGACCGACCGGCTGAAGTCGGTGGCGAAGGAGTTCGCCATGGCGGAGGCGGAGAAGCTGCTGAGCGGGGTGGGCCGCAAGCTGGGCCAGGCCACCGGCAAGCTCAACGACGTCGCCGAGGGCAACAGCCCGGGCCTGGGCAAGCTGGCGCTGGACGGCGGCCGCAAGATCATGGACGGCAAGGGCCCGCTGCGCACCGCCGTGGAGGTGGGCGGCGGCCACCTCAAGGACAAGGCCGTCGAGGGCATCAAGGGCGTGTTCGGCGGCGGAGGCAAGAAGCGGAAGGGCAGCGGCGGCCAGAAGCCGGTCGTCATCCTGGAGTACGTGGACGTGGGCGTGCCGATAAGAGACGCCTACGACCAGTGGACCCAGCTGCAGGACTTCAGCTCCTTCACCAAGGGCGTCAAGGACGTCACGGTCGCCGACGACACGACCTCCGACTGGAAGGCGAAGGTCTTCTGGTCCAACCGGAGCTGGAAGGCCACGACCACGGAGCAGGTCCCCGACCAGCGCATCGCCTGGACGTCCGAGGGCGCCAAGGGCAGCACGAAGGGCGTGGTGACGTTCCACGAGCTGACCGGCGACCTCACCCGCGTCGTGCTGCTGATCGAGTACTACCCCAAGGGCCTCTTCGAGAAGACCGGCAACATCTGGCGGGCCCAGGGCCGCCGGGCCAGGCTCGACCTCAAGCACTACGTCCGCCACATCGCCATGAAGGGTGAGGCCGACGACGGCTGGCGTGGCGAGATCCGCGACGGCGAGGTCGTCGTCACGCACGAGGACGCGGTCGCCGAGGAGGAGCGCGCCGAGGACGGCGAGACGGCCGAGGACGGTGACGCTGCGGGGAACGCCGACGACGCCGACGACGCCGACGACGCCGACGACGCCGAGGGCGCCGAGGGCGCCGACGACGCCGAGGACGAAGGGGCCGTCGAGGACGCGGACGAGGAGTCCGAAGACGACGAGGAGCCTCGCGACGACGCCGAGGTAGCCGACGACGCCGAGGAAGCCGACGACGCCGAGGTAGCCGACGACGCCGAGGACGAGGCCTCGGAGGAGGGCGAGCCCGAGGACGACGCCGAAGCCGACGCGTACGAGCAGGAACCCGAGGACGCCGAGGAGGAGCCGGAGGAGACCGAGGACGCCGAGGAGGAGCCGGCGGAGCCCGAGGAGGAGTCCGAGGGGGAGTACGCCGCGGCGGGTGAGCGCCGGTGAGCACGCCGATGCCCGGGGCGAGCAGGCTGCCCGAACGCTACGAGGGCGGCAGCAGCGCGAACCTCGCCGACATCCTCGAACGGGTCCTCGACAAGGGCGTGGTGATCGCGGGAGACATCCGCATCAACCTGCTCGACATCGAGCTGCTGACCATCAAACTCCGGCTCATCGTCGCCTCCGTCGACAAGGCCAAGGAGATGGGCATCGACTGGTGGGAGACCGATCCGGCACTCAGCTCGAAGGCCCGTCGGGGCGAGCTGTCCGAGGAGAACGCACGGCTGCGGGAGCGCATCGCCGAGCTGGAGGGCAGGACGCCGGGGTCAGGGGAGAACGAGGCCCGGGAATCCGAGCCCAAGGAGGTGGAAGGCCGTGAGCGGTGAGCTGCGGTACGTCTACGCGGTGACCGCGCCCTTGCCGGGGCCGCTGCCGCCGCAACTGCGGGGCGTCGGCGGCGCGGCGCCCTACACCGTCGAGCACGCCGGCCTCGTGGCGGTGACCGGCGTCGTGCCCGAGGCCGACTTCGCCGAGGAGCCGTTGCGCGCCCACTTGGAGGACCTGCGCTGGCTGGAGGAGACGGCACGTGCCCATCAGGGGGTCGTGGACGCTCTGACCGCCCTGACGTGTCCGCTTCCGCTGCGCCTGGCGACCGTCTACCTGGACGACGACGGCGTCCGGCGCGCGCTGGAGGAGGGCCGGGAGGCGTTCGCGGCGACCCTGGAGCGGCTGGCGGGCCGCGTCGAGTGGGGGGTGAAGGTCTACGCGCAGCGCCGCGCTCCGGAGCCGGCCGCCGCCGGGGCGCCCAGCAGCGGGCGGGACTTCCTGCGCCGCCGCAAGCAGGAGGTGACGGCGCGGGAGAACGTCCTGGAGGAGGCCGAGGAGCTCGGCCGTACGCTGCACGCGGCGCTCGCGGCGCAGGCGGAGGACGTGCGCGTCCACCCGGCGCAGAACCCGCAGCTCTCCCAGGCCCCGGGTCAGAATCTGCTCAACGCGGCCTATCTGGTGCCGCGCGAGCGGTCCGAGGAGTTCGTCGAGCGTGTCGAACAGCTGGGTGGACACGACCCCGCCGTCCGTGTCGAGCTGACCGGGCCGTGGGCGCCGTACTCCTTCGCGTCCGGCCAGACCGGTGCTCAGCGGGAAGCGGAGGGTCGCCATGACGGCGCCGTCGGCTGAACCGTCCGTGCTGCCGGGCCCGGGCCCAGGTCCAGGTCCGGGTCCTGTGGCCGTCGACAGCGAGCGGCCGATGGCCAGGCGGCAGGTCGCGCTGGTGGACCTGCTGGACCGGCTGCTGGGCTCGGGCGTGGTGCTCGCCGGCTCGCTGACCCTCGGGATCGCCGACGTGGACCTGGTCCGGATCGACCTGCGCGCCCTCGTCAGCTCCGTCAACGAACGCGTCCCCTCGCCGTGGGAGGGAGGGAACCCCCTGTGACGACACGCCGCCTCGACTTCGACCCCGACACCGTGGAGCGCGACCTCGCGGCGCTGGTGCTGACCATCGTCGAGCTGCTGCGGCAGCTTGTCGAGCGGCAGGCACTGCGCCGGGTGGACGTCGGCGACCTGAGCGAGGACCAGGAGGAGCGCATCGGGATGACGCTCATGCTCCTGGAGGACCGCATGGAACTGCTGCGCGAGCGCTTCGGCCTGACCCCCGAGGAGCTGAACTTGGACCTCGGCCCGCTGGGTCCCCTGCTGCCCACCGACTGACAACTGCTAGACCTCGCCTATGCACGACGCCTTCTCCTCCTCCCTGGGCCAGGGCTGGCCGCAGATCGCGGACCTGGCCCTGGCCTTCGTCCTGACGTCGCTGATCGGCCTGGAGCGGCGGGCCAAACGCAAGAGCGCGGGGTTGCGCACCCATGCGCTGGTGGGGCTCGGCGCCGCCTTGTTCATGCTGGTGAGCAAGTACGGCTTCACCGACCTGATGGACGCCGAGAACGTCTCGTTCGACCCGTCGCGGGTCGCCGCCCAGGTCGTCTCGGGCGTGGGCTTCCTGGGCGGCGGTCTGATCTTCGTACGGCGGGACGTGGTGCGCGGGCTGACCACGGCCGCGATCGTGTGGGTCTCCGCGGCCGTGGGCATGGCGTGCGGCGCCGGGCTGCCGCTGCTGGCACTGGCCGTCGTGGCGCTGCACTTCCTCACCGTGTGGGGCTTCACCAAGCTGGGCGAGCACCTTCCCGACGTGGAACCCAGCAGGCTGCTGCTCACCTACGAGGAGGGGCGCGGAGTGCTGCGCACCGCGCTCGGCCGCTGTACGGAGCGCGGTTTCGCCGTCACGGAGACCCAGGCCACGCAGGATGACGCCGCGGGGCGGACGCCGCGGACCCGGCTGACGCTCGCCGTCTCGGGAAAGGGTTCCGTGCCCGAGCTGGTGGCCGAGCTGGTCGAGATCCCCGGGATGGTCGCCGTGACCGGCCGGCAGCCCGGGGTGTCGGGCGAGTAGGACGGCGGGCACCACCGCCCGCCCGGTTCACCCGTTCGCCCGTTGAGCGGACGCAGCACGTTTCCCCTCGTCCCGTGCGGAAACCCCGTCGTATGACACCGCGAGCCGAAGGGGGCTGAGCACATGAACGCGGACGTCACCCAGACGGCCATGGACCTCGCTGCCCGTGACCACCTCGTGGGCCTCGCGCCCCTGATCATCGGGTTGCTGATCGTCTGCGCACTGATCGCGGCGGTCTGGCTGGGCATCCGGGTGAAGAACCGCGAGCCCGAGCCGCCGGAGCCCGAGGACCAGCCGCACCTGCCCGAGGAAGGGCCGACCGACGAGATCGTCGGCAACCGGGAGCCCGACGAGATGCCCAGGGACGGCGTCCGCAGGCTGCCGCACGACGGGGTGCACGACTCCGGCGACCGTGAGGACCACCCCGGCGAGCCGCCTCGCCGCAAGAAGTGGGAGCCCGGTCAGAGCGGCTCCTTCGGCAGCGGCGGCCCGGGCTGACCCCGACCGGCTGCCGACCCCGGACGGCACTCCGAGCCTGACCGGCACTCCGACGTCGACCGGCTGTTCGTCGTCGACCGGCTGTCCGACGTCGACCGGCTGTTCGTCGTGAAAGGCCGGCCCCCGCCGCGCGCGGCGGGGGCCGGCCTTTCACGACGTCGGGGTCGGCCCGCACCCCGTCACGGCGTGAGCAGCGCCGCGAGCGGGCCCGTGATGTCGGCGCGGGTGGGCGGAGCCGCCGCGGCGAGGGACTGGAGGAGCAGGCCGTCGAGCACGCGGGAGAGCGCCCGTGCGGTCTGCTCGTCCGTGTGCGCGCTCAGCACCTCGCGCTCGGTCTCGGCGTAGAGCAGCGCCGAGTCGCGCAGCTCGGGGCGGCGCATGGCCGCGGTGGACAGTTCGAAGGAGAGCACCAGTTCGGCGCGGTTGTCGCGCAGCTGGCGCACGACGAGGTCGGCCAGCGCCTCGACCAGCTCGCCGGGGGAGACCTCGCCCAGCGCCTCGCCCCACTCGTGCAGGGTGCGGGCGTAGCGCTCGCTGAGCCGGTGGATGGCCGCGTCCAGCAGATCGTCGAGGGTGGCGAAGTAGTAGGTGGTCGAGCCGAGGGGCACGTCCGCCTCGCGGGCGACCGTGCGGTGGCTGAGCCCCGTGATGCCGTTCTCCAGCAGGATCCGCTCGGTGGCGGCCATGATCCGCTCCCGGCGCTCCGGGTCGGCGGGCCCCCGCTTGGCTCCCATCGGCACAGCCCGCCTCTCTCCGTTCCCGGCGACGATTTTGTGTACCCTAGTACACAGACTTTATGTACGGCCGTACACAAAAATCGATTGACAGGAACGGAGACGCATCCCTCATGGCACACGAGGCGACCGTGAAGGCCGGACCGCGCGAGTGGGCGGGGCTGGTCGTCCTCACCCTGCCCGTGCTGCTGATCGCCATCGACCTCACCGTCCTCGGCTTCGCCGTCCCCGCGCTCAGCGAGGACCTCGCCCCCTCCAGCACCCAGCTGCTGTGGCTCGTGGACATCTACTCCTTCGTCCTCGCCGGACTGCTGGTGACCATGGGCACGCTCGGGGACCGCATCGGGCGGCGCAAGCTGCTGATGGCGGGCTGCGCCGGATTCGGCGTGGCCTCCGCGCTCGCCGCCTACGCCCCCAGCGCCGCGGCCCTGATCGGGGCCCGCGTCCTGCTCGGCGTCGCCGGTGCCACGCTCATGCCCTCCACGCTCTCGCTGCTGCGCAGCATGTTCCGCGACCAGCGGCAGCGCCTCGTCGCCGTCGCCGCCTGGGGTTCCGCGTTCAGCGCCGGATCAGCGCTCGGGCCCGTCGTCGGCGGTGTCCTGCTGGAGCACTTCTGGTGGGGCTCGGTCTTCCTGATCAACCTGCCGCTGGTCGTGCTCGCCCTCATCGGACTGCCGCTCCTGGTGCCCGAGACGAAGGACCCCGCACCGGGCCGCTTCGACCTGCCCAGCGCGGCGCTCACCCTGCTGACGGTGCTGCCCGTCGTCTACGCCATCAAGACCTTCGCCCACGGCGACGAGCTGAAAGCCCTGCCCTTCCTGGTCGTGGGGCTGGCCTTCGGCGCTGTGTTCGTACGCCGCCAGCGGACCCTGGCCGACCCGCTGATCGACATCTCGCTCTTCCGCATCCGCCACTTCTCGGCCGCCATCATCACCAACATGCTCGTCGTCTTCGTGATGGCCGGATCCCTCTTCTTCATCCCCCAGTTCCTCCAGCTCTCCGAGGGGCTCTCGCCCCTGCGTGGCGGACTGATGCTGCTGCCGGGCGCCGTCTTGTCGGTGGCCTCCGGCTTCTTCGCCGCGGCGGCGGCACGGCGCACCGGGCTGCGGCAGCTGATCAGCGCGGGGCTGGCCACCGCCGCGCTCGGGTTCGCCGCCATGACCGCCGTGCCCCTGGGGCACGGGGTCGCCGTGGTGGTCCTCGCCTTCTGCCTGGTGAGCCTGGGCGTGGGCACCGTCATGACGCTGACCAACGACATGGTCCTCTCCACCGTCCCTCCCGAGCGGGCCGGCGCTGCCTCGGCTGTCTCCGAGACGGGCATCGAGCTGGGCGGCGCGCTCGGCGTCGCCGTGCTGGGCAGCGTGCTCACCTCGGCGTACCGCATGGGCCTCGACCCGGTGGAGGGGGTGCCGCACCGCGTGCTGGAGGGCGCACGCGAGACGCTCGGCAACGCGCTGGCGGCTGCCGCACGGCTGGGCGGCGAGCCCGGCAGGGTGCTGGCGGAGGAAGCCAGGCACGCCTTCGCGGCCGGCATCCGCTTCACCGGCCTGGCCGGCGCCGCCCTCCTCGTGGTGGCCGCCGCACTGGCCTGGGTGCTGCTGCGCCCGCGTCCCGGACACAGCGGCATCCACGGCGAGGCCGGCGTCTCCGCCCAGGGCGAGGCGGATGCCGCCGCCCACGGCGAGGCCGGCGTCTCCGCCCAGGGCGAGGCGGGCGCCTCCCACCACGAGCATCCGGACGCCGTGCGCGGGCGTCCGGATGCCACGCACGGGCAGCCCGGCACCAGGCCCTCTCCCCGGGCGTGATGCCCACGCCGCCCCTGAGGGGCGTGCTGCCCATGCCCCCCGGACGTGGCGCCCACGCCCCTCCTGGGGAGTGAGGCCGCGGCCCTGGCAGGGCTCTCCTCGGGGGTGAGGCGGGGCCCCGGGGGCCCCGCCTCAAGCGGTAGGGGCCCCGGGGAAGCCCCCGGGAGCCCTGCCGCGTTCACCTGCCGGCACCGCTCACGCCGTGCCGCTCCGCAGCTCGGGCAGCGTGCTCGCGGTCAGCGGTCGCGGGCCCGCGTCGGGGTCCACGAGGAGCACGTCGCAGGCGGCGGCGTGGGCGAGCGCGGCGGTGAAGCTGCCGTCCGCGAACTGGGCGAGCGCGCCGCGCGGTGAGCGGCCGACCGTGACGGCGCGGGCCCCGACGTCGGCGGCGTGCCGGGCCAGTGCGCGGCCCGCGGCGGCGTGGTCGCCGACGCTGTCGAGCACCTGCCCCGTCGCGGGGACGCCGCCGGCCGCGAGCCGGTCCAGGTGGGCCGTCACGGCCGCGCGTGCCTGGTCGGCGTCCTCCGTCTCGGCGGCCTGCTCCTCGACGACGGCGGACTGCCTCACGTGGACGACCTCCAGCGGGCTCCCGGAGTGCTCGGCGTACCGGGCGGCGGCGTCCACGATCGTGGCGGCCCGCGTGTGGGCGCCGACGGCCACGATGACCGGGGGAGCGCCGCCCTCGGCCGCCGGGTCCCCGACGGGGCGCAGGGCCGGGGTGACGGGCTCCTCCGCCTCGGGGCGCGCCTCGGCCTGGCGGAGCAGCCGGTGGCCGCTGGCCAGGACCGGGATGGCGAGGAGGAAGGTGGCGGCGCCCAGGTAGAAGGGGACGCTCAGGTCGGTGGCGTCGGCGAGCTTGCCGGCGACGTAGGGGGCCAGGCCGCCGCCGATGAAGCGCAGGAAGCCGTAGGACGAGGAGGCGACGGGCCGCTCGACGGGGGCGACGAGCATGACGGCCTGGGTGGTGAGCGTGTTGTTGATGCCGATGAAGGCGCCGCTGACGATGACCGCCACGATCACGGTCGTCGGTGTGGTGACCCCGGCGGCGATGACGGCCATCACGATGCCGAGGCCGAGCAGGTTGGCGTAGAGCACCGGTGCCGTGCCCCAGCGGGCTTGCAGGCGCGGGGCGAAGAAGACGCTGAACGCGGCCACCAGCAGCCCCCAGCCGGTGAAGACCAGCCCGAGCTCGTGGGCGCTCAGCTCCATGGGGTACGGCGCGTAGCCGAGCATGGTGAAGAAGCCCCAGTTGTAGAGCAGGGCCATGATGCCCATGGTCAGCAGGCCGCGGTGGCGCAGCGCCTTGAGCGGGGCGAGCGCGGAGGTGGGGCGTGCGGGCTTGGGCAGGTTGGGTACGAAGGCCATGGTGGCCACGAGCGCGATCGCCATGAGGACGGCGACGCCGAAGAAGGGGCCGCGCCAGCTGATGGCTCCCAGTTCGCCGCCGAGCAGGGGCCCGACGGCGATGCCGAGCCCCAGTGCCGTCTCGTACAGGATGATCGCGCCGCCGAAGCCGCCGCTGGCCGAGGCGACGATCACGGCCAGCGAGGTGGCGATGAACAGGGCGTTGCCCAGCCCCCAGCCGGCCCGGAAGCCGACGATGCCGTTGATGGATCCGGAGGCGCCGGCCAGCGCCGCGAAGACGACGATGACCGACAGGCCTATGACGAGGGTGCGTTTGGCGCCGAAGCGGCTGGAGAACCAGCCGACGATCAGCATGGCGACCGCGGTGACGATCAGGTAGCTGCTGAAGAGCAGGGAGACCTGGCTGGGTGTGGCGTTCAGGCTGTCGGCCAGTGCGGGCAGGATCGGGTCGACCAGTCCGATGCCCATGAACGAGATCACGCAGGCGAACGCGACGGCCCACACGGCCTTGGGCTGCTTGAAGGGGCTGGCGGCCTTTCCTTGCGGTGCACTCATGTGTGCTTCTCTTCCGGGACGTTGGCGGATGCGGGGACGGAGGCGGAGAGATGGGGGAGGCGGAGAGACGAGAAGGCGAAGGGACGGGGAGGTGGAGGGA
>NZ_JASKYT010000083.1:0-23959 GCF_041028275.1 Streptomyces sp. PU-14G | reverse complement strand
GGGCAGGGCGGGGATGTCCCGCTCCGGGGCGAGACCGCCCAGCCGTTTGGCGAGCGCCGCGAGCGGGGGAACCTTGGCCCCGGCGTTCAGCAGCGGCACCGTGCGGGTGGCGGCGGCCAGGCGCAGCCAGCGCGGCAGCCAGCCCATCGAGTAGTGCGCCATGGGGCGGGGTTTGCCGGGGTTGCGCGCGTCGCCCTCGTGGTAGTGGTGCAGGAACTCGGCCTTGTAGGTGGCCATGTCGACGCCGACCGGGCAGTCGCTCTTGCAGCCCTTGCACGACAGGCACAGGTCGAGCGCGTCGTGCACCTCCTCGGACTGCCATCCTTCGGTGACGACCTCGCCCGCGAGCATCTCGTGCAGCAGCCGGGCCCGCCCGCGGGTCGAGTGCTTCTCCTCGCCGGTGGCCCGGAAGGACGGGCACATCACGCTCGCGCCCGACGCCGTCTCGTTGCGGCACTTGGCGACGCCCACGCAGCGGCGGACGGCGGCCGAGAAGTCTCCCCCGTCGTGCGGGTAGCCGAACTCGACGTCCACCGGGGTGCGCGGCAGCGGGGCGAAGCGCAGGTTGGCGTCGATCGGTTCCGGCCGCACGAGCATGCCGGGGTTGAGGCCGCCCGCCGGGTCCCACAGATCCTTGAAGCGGTTGAACAGCCCGACCATCTCGGGCCCGTACATGCGGGGCAGCAGCTCGGCGCGCGCCTGCCCGTCGCCGTGCTCGCCGGAGAGGGAGCCGCCGTGGGCGACGACGGTGTCGGCCAGCGCGGTGGAGAACTCGCGGAACGTGGCGATGCCCGCGGCGTCCATCAGGTCGAAGTCGATGCGCACGTGGATGCAGCCGTCCCCGAAGTGCCCGTAGGGCAGGCCGCGCAGGCCGTACTCGCGCAGCAGTTTTCGGAAGTCGCGCAGGTAGGCGCCGAGCCGCTCGGGGGGCACGGCGCAGTCCTCCCAGCCAGGCCAGGCCTCCGCGTCCTCGGCCATGCCGGGGAGCCGCAGTCGGGTCGCCGTGCCCGAGGCGTCCTCGCGGATGCGCCACAGGGCGCGCTGCCCGGCCGGGTCCGTGACGAGGGAGTGGCCGGTGGTGGACTCGCGCGCGGCACGGCACAGCGCTTCGGCTTCGGCCAGCGCGTGGGCCGCGTCGTCGCCGCCGACCTCGACGAACAGCCAGGCGCCGCCCCTCGGGAGGGAAGCGCGGGCCGCGTCGCCCACCAGGTCGTTGGCCATGCCCTCGACGGTGAGAGGCCCGTACGGGAGCAGTCCGGCCGCGGCCTCGGCCGCCGCGCTCTCGTCGGCGTATCCGAGGACGGCCAGCACGCGGGCGCCCGGTGTCGGCACCAGCCCCACCGTGGCGCGGGTCAGCACACCCAGGGTGCCCTCGCTGCCGGTGAAGGCGCGCGCCCAGTCCTCGCCCTTCTCGGGCAGCAGCTCATCGAGCGCGTAGCCGGAGATGCGGCGCGGCAACTCGGGGAACCCCGTGCGCAGCCGGGCGAGTTCCCCCTGGACGAGGGAGCGCGCCGCGGTGCGCAGGCCTTCCGGCACCCCCTCGCCGCCGCGCGCGAGGCGGGCCCGCTCGCCGCCGTAGGTGAAAACCTCCAGTTCGCGGACGTTGTCGGCGGTTGTGCCCCACGCCACCGAGTGGGACCCGCAGGAGTTGTTGCCGATCATTCCGCCGAGGGTGCAGCGGCTGTGGGTCGAGGGGTCGGGGCCGAAGGTGAGCCCGAACGCGCCGGCCGCACCGCGCAGGTCGTCCAGGATCACGCCGGGGCGCACCACGGCGGTGCGGCTGTCGGGATCCAGGCGCTCGATGGCGCGCAGATGGCGGGTGAAGTCGAGGACGACGCCGAGCCCGGTGGCCTGCCCGGCGATCGACGTGCCCGCCCCGCGCGCCACCACGGGCACGCCCTGCTCCCGGCAGACCGCCAGCACGGCCGCCACGTCGTCGTCGTCCCTGGGCGCCACCACACCGAGCGGAACCCGCCGGTAGTTGGAGGCGTCCATCGTCATCAGCGCCCTGTCCTGGACGCCGAACTCCACCTCGCCGCCCCGCACCGCGGCCCGAAGTGCCCGTTCCAGGTCCGTTGCCCGCTCCCGTGCCTCTGCCATGCGCACAGGGTGCACGCTCGGGCCCGGCGAACGCTGCCCCCTCGGCGATCTGAACACCTGTGTCCCGCGTCACGCCTGCGGGCGGGGGCCCTGTCGGGCGGTCGGCCCGTCAGCCCGCGTACGGGTCCGGTGCCGTGAACGTGTCCAGCAGGCGCGGCGGCGCCGCCTGCTGCCAGGAGTCGGCCACGATGTCCCGCAGCTCCGCCATGTCCTCCAGGGCCGCCAACCGGGCCCGCACCCAGGGGGAGCCCGCCTCGTGCGACGGCACCCAGAACTTCTCCGGCTCGGCCGCGATCAGCTCACCCCTCTCCAGACGGGGACAGCGCACCGCGAACGAGGACTGGTCGTCCGGCATCGTCAGGAACATCTTTCCCGCGACCCGGAAGGTCGGCATCGACCACGCCTCGACCTCCTTGGTCTCCGGCAGCACCAGCGCGAGACGGCGCACGTCATCGGGTCCTGGCGGGCCAGGTCTCGGTCCTTTCATGGCCTCAGCGTAGGGGCACCCACCGACAGCGGCGCGCCGCACGCCCACCGCGGTCCGCGTCCGCCGGCTGTCTCAGGCGCTGGACGTCCCGCCGTGCCCGCGCCCTGGCGGCACTAGGCTGGCCCCGTGGCTGATCTCCAGATTCCCGCTGACATCAAGCCCGCCGACGGTCGCTTCGGCTCGGGCCCCAGCAAGGTGCGCGAGGAGGCACTCACCGCCCTGGCCGCGACCGGCACCTCCCTGATGGGCACCTCCCACCGCCAGGCACCCGTCAAGGACCTGGTCGGAAAGGTGCGCGAGGGCGTGCGGAGCCTCTTCTCGCTGCCCGAGGGATACGAGGTGATCCTGGGCAACGGCGGCTCCACCGCCTTCTGGGACATCGCGACCCACGGCCTGATCACCTCCCGCTCCCAGCACCTGTCCTTCGGCGAGTTCTCCTCCAAGTTCGCCAAGGCCGCCCAGCAGGCGCCGTGGCTCGGCGAGCCCAGCATCATCGCCAGTGACCCGGGCACCCACCCCGAGGCGCGCGGCGAGCAGGGCATCGACGTCTACGCGCTCACCCACAACGAGACCTCCACCGGCGTCGCCATGCCGCTCCGGCGCGTGCCCGGAGCGGACGACGGCGCGCTCGTCCTGGTGGACGCCACCTCGGGCGCCGGTGGCCTGCCCGTCGACATCGCCGAGACCGACGTCTACTACTTCGCGCCGCAGAAGTCCTTCGCTGCGGACGGCGGGCTGTGGATCGGGGTGTTCTCCCCCGCCGCCATCGAGCGGGCCGAGCGCATCGCCGCCTCCGACCGGCACATCCCGGCGTTCTTCGACCTCAAGACCGCGATCGACAACTCGCGCAAGAACCAGACGTACAACACCCCGGCGCTGGCCACCCTCTTCCTGCTCAACGACCAGCTGGAGTGGATCAACGCCCGTGGCGGTCTCGACTGGGCCGTCGAGCGCACCGCGGACTCCTCCTCGCGGCTGTACGGCTGGGCGGAGAAGGCCTCTTTCGCCACCCCGTTCGTGACGGACCCCGCCCAGCGCTCCCAGGTCGTGGGCACCATCGACTTCGCCGACGACGTGGACGCCGCCGCCGTGGCCAAGGTGCTGCGGGCCAACGGCATCGTGGACACCGACCCGTACCGGAAGCTGGGCCGCAACCAGCTGCGGGTCGCCATGTTCCCGGCCGTCGAGCCGGCGGACGTGGAGGCGCTGACCGCCTGCGTCGACTACGTGATCGAGCACCTGTGACCGGGTTCTGAGCGCGTACGGGCGGCCCGCCGGCGGCGGGCCGCCCGCGCTCGTCAGGGCGGGGAGGCCCCCGCCCTGTGTCACCTGCTGAGGTTCTGGAACCGGCGCACCGCCAGCGGCAGGAAGACGGCCGTCAGGACGAGCGGCCACACCACCGCCATCAGCCCCGCGTGCTGTTCGATCCAGCTGTCGCCGAGCGGCAGCGGGTTGCCGTACAGGTCGCGGACCGCGTTGGCGGTGGCCGAGACGGGGTTCCACATCGCGACGGCGCCCAGCCAGTCGGGCATCGCGGACGGTGGGGTGAACACGCTGGAGACCATGCCGAAGGGGAAGGCGACGGCGAACAGGTTGCCCGCCGACTCCTGGTTCTTGGCGAGCAGCCCGATGAGCACGCCGACCCAGATCAGTGCGAACCGCAGCCAGAGCAGCAGCGCGAAGGCGGCCAGGGTGGCGAGCGGCCCGCCGTCCGAACGCCAGCCGACCACGAGGGCGATGGCGGCGAGTACGGCCAGGTCGAGCGCCGCGTGCAGGACGTCGGAGACGCCGCGCCCTGTGACCACGGCGGAGGACGCCATCGGCATGGAGCGGAACCGGTCGGTGACGCCGCGCTCCTTGTCCACGACGACGGCGACGGCCGTGTTCATGAAGCCGAAGGCCATGGTCATGGCGAACATGCCGGGCATCGCGTAGGCCTTGTAGTCCACGCCCTCGCCGACGTCCATGGCGCTGCCGAAGACGTAGACGAACAGCAGCACGGAGACGATCGGGAATCCGAGCTGCCAGGCGATGAGGGACGGCTGTTTGACCAGGTGCGTCAGATCGCGCCTGACGATGGTCCAGCAGTCGGCGACGGCCCAGTACAACCGTCGGGGGACGCCTTCGCCGTCCGTTCCGCCGACGGTCCCGCCGCCCGTCCCTTCGGGGGTTCCGCCGGCGGTGACGGCCTGCGTGGTGCTGCTCATCGGACGGCCTCCCGGGGTGCGTTCGCCGGTGCGGATGCCGGTGCGGACGCCGGTGCCGGTGCCCTTGCGGGCCGGTTGCCGGTCAGGGTCAGGAAGACCTCGTCCAGCGTGGGGCGGCGCAGCCCCAGATCGGCCACGGTGACGCCGGCGTCCTGCAGGGCGCGTGCCACGTGGGTGAGCGCGGGCACGCCGTCGCTGACCGGCGCGTGGACGCGCAGCTGAGCCGTGTCGGTCCCGACCTCGGCGCCCCCGGTGGCGACCTGGGCGACGGCGGCCTCGACGACGGGCAGCTCGCGGGCCTCGGCGGCGACGACTTCCACGCGGTCGCCGCCGATCGCCCGCTTGAGCCCCGCCGGGGTGTCCTCGGTGACGTTGCGCCCCTGGTCGATGACGGCGATGCGGTCGGAGAGCTTGTCGGCCTCGTCGAGGTAGTGGGTGGTCAGCACGACGGTGGTGCCCTGCTCCGTCAGCCCGCGCACCGCGTCCCACACCTCGCTGCGTCCGCGCGGGTCCAGGCCGGTGGTCGGCTCGTCCAGGAACAGCACCTCGGGCGCCAGGATCATGCTGGAGGCCAGGTCGAGGCGGCGCCGCATGCCTCCGCTGAAGCCCTGCGGCTGCTTGTCGGCGGACTCGTGCAGGCCGAACTGGTCGAGCAGTTCGGCGGCCCGGCGCCGGGCGCGGGCCGCGCCGAGGTGGAAGAGGCGGCCGAACATCTCCAGGTTCTGGCGGGCGGTGAGGATCTCGTCCACGGCGGCGTGCTGCCCGGTCAGGCCGATCTTGCGGCGGACGGCCCGCGGTGCGCGGCTCACGTCGTGTCCGCCGACGGTGGCGCGACCGCCGTCCAGCCGGGCGAGGGTGGACAGGGCGCGGACCGCGGTGGTCTTGCCCGCGCCGTTCGGGCCCAGCAGCCCGAACACCGTGCCGCGCGGCACGGCGAGGTCGAGGCCGTCGAGGGCGTGCTTGTCGCCGTAGGTCTTGCGCAGCCCCTCGGCGAGGACGGAGTACGGGGACGTGGCGGTGCCGGCTCGCGGGGGTGGTGGCGGTGCGGATTCTCGTGCGGGCATGTTCTCCCCTCCTTGTACTGGGTACGCCGTACCCAGAAGAAAGAGCGTACAGCCTACGCAGTTGAGCGCAACCACATTTCCACCTGGGAAGATCCCTACGATGGCGAACACGATGACGACGCACCCGAAGACGCGACCGCAGGCACGAAAGCCCCGGGCGACAGAGCACACCGCATGACGAGCGAGCCCACCACCGACCGCGCCACCGGCCTGGCCCGTCTCGTCCGCAGCCTCGACCTGCTGTGGGGACGCACCACCAGGGACCGGCCCGCCCGCGGGCCCAAGCCAGGGCTGACCCTCGCCGAGATCGTGAACGCCGCCATCCACCTCGCCGACCGCGAAGGGCTCGCCGCCCTGTCCATGCGCCGGGTCGCCGCCGAACTGGGCGTCGGCACCATGTCCCTCTACCGCTACGTGCCCGGCAAGGACGAGCTGCTCGCCCTGATGGTCGACTACGTCCAGGGCCCCGCGGACACCTCGGCCGGGCGGGACGGCACCCCGCGGGACGGCACCGGCTGGTGGCGGGAGCGGCTGGAGCTGGTCGCCGAGTCGTCGTGGCAGCTCTACACGGACCACACCTGGCTGATCCAGGTCGACCAGGCCCGCCCCGTCCTCGGCCCGCACAGCATGGCGGGGCTCGACTTCGCCCTCGCCGCACTGGAGGGACTGCCCCTCAGCGGCCAGGAGAAGATGGGCGTCCTGGTCGGCCTCGACAACCTCGTACTGGGAGCGGCGCGGTCACACGTGCTCTACCAGCAGGCCGCGCAGCACTCCGGGGTCAGCGACGAGGAGTTCTGGCGCACCCAGGAGCCCTACATGGTGCAGTTCATGGCGGAGGGCGCGTGTCCGAGGCTCGCCGCGCTCCCCGAGGACTCCTTCTCCGCCGACGCCGCCGACGCCATGCGCTTCGCCGTCCGCGCCCTCCTCGACGGCTTCCAGCAACTCCTGGACCAGCGCGGCGCCGGCGCCTGAGCACGCGAGGCCGGCGCCTGACCACGCGGGGCCGGCGCCGGCGCCTGACCACGCGGCGCCGCCGAGCGCGCGGGGCGCCGCGCCCTCACTCGCGGCGGCGGAAGAGGCGGCGCAGGCCCCACCACACCGCCAGAGCGACGGCGAAGGTGGCGGCGCCCAGACCGAGTGTGCGGTCGTCGTCGCCGGACGCGCCGCCCTCCTCGCCGCCGCCCTTGCCGCCGCCCTCGGACGAGGACGCCTTGCGCACCGAGTCGGGCACGGCCTCGCCCTCCAGCTGTACGGGCTCGACGCCGCTGTTCGTCCCCTCGGAACCGAACATCAGCGTCCGCCCGTCGGGCGTGAAGGTCACCGACTCGCCCTGCCGTTGCAGCGGCACCGCCACGGAGCCGATCTTGTCCGGCTTGCCGTCCTTCCACCGGTAGGCGTAGCCGCTGAAGTAGCCGCGCAGCACCAGCCGTGTGCCGTCCGGGGAGAACGCCCCGTCGGTGGCCTCGAAGTCGAGGTCGGCGACCCGCGAGAAGGTGTTGGCGCCCGCCGCGTCGAGGCGCCGCGGCCCGGCGTAGACACCGGCCTCGCCCTTCGCGTTCTTGCTGGCGATGTAGACGCGCCCGGTCTTGGGGTGCACCATCAGCGACTCGGCGTTGCGGGGTCCGTCGGCGTAGCGCACGGTGTAGCGCGTCGGCGTCACGGTGATGTCGCCGTGCAGCCGCTCGGGTTCGGGGAAGCGGTAGATCCACACCTCGGACCACGAGCCGTCGAGGTTGTCGCCGATGTCGCCGACGTACACGTCGCCGTCCGGGCCGACGGAGACGGCCTCCACGTCGCGGGGGTCGATGCCGCGCATGACGACCCGGGCGACGGTCTTGCCGGTGCGGCTGTCGACGGCGTAGACGTACGGGCCGTCGTCGGAGTCGTTGTGCGTCCAGTAGACGCCCTCGTGGGCGCGGCTGGCGGCCAGGCCGCTGGACTCGGTGATACGGGAGTCCCGGATCGTGAAGCCCTGGGGTTCGTCCGCCGCCCGGGCGGGAAGGGGGGCGGAGGCGAGCCCCGCGGCCAGGACCGCCGCGGCCAGCGCCGCGCCCTGCCGGATCCCGACGACGGACCCACGTGTGCGCTCAAAGGACATGGGCTCAAGTGTCCAGCATCACGGTGCGTGTCGGTTGGTGATCCACCAGGATGAGCGCATGCGCATCCTCTTCGTCGGCGACTCCATGACGATCGGAGCCGCAGGCGACCACACGTGGCGCTACCGGATGTGGCAGCACCTGACCCGCACGCTGCCGGACGGCACCGTCCACGTCGTCGGCCCGCGCACCGCGCTGCACGAGGACTCGCACCGCTACGCGGACCCGGGCTTCCCCGCGCACGCGCGCGCCCACCTCGCCGGTTGGGGCGAGGGGTGGCTGCACATGGCGCCGCTGATCGGCCCGGTGGTGGCGGAGCACGGCGCCGACACGCTGCTCGTCTCGCTGGGCCTGATCGACCTGGGTTTCTACACCGGCCCCGAGCAGACGCTGGCCAACGTCGAGGCGTTCCTCGCCCGCGCACGGGCCGCGAACCCGGCGCTGCGGGCCGTGCTGCTGCCCGTCATACCCAACGTGCGCGCGGCCACGGACCCCTCGTTCGCCGACGCGTGCGCGCACTTCAACACGCTGCTGGCCAAGGCGGTGGCCGAGCACTCCCGGCCGCGTTCGCCGCTGCTGCTCGCCTCGGTGCCGGAGGACTGGTCACCCGAGCGCGACACCTACGACGGCACCCACCCCTCGGCCAGTGGCGAGCACCGGATCGCCGCCGCGTTCGCCGACGCGCTCCACCAGGCGTGGGCCGTGGGTGGGCCGTACCGGTGCACACCGGTCTGTTGACCACAAAACCCGCTCAGCCGCCGATACGGTCACTTTCCACACCGCGTGCCGGAAGCCCCTCCCGGCCACCGGCCCGTGCGGAAAGGACTGCTCGTATGACACGACGTCACCCTGCCCTCCCCCGCCTCACGGTGTGGCTGCTGTGGGCGCTGACGCCCGCGCTGTGCGCGTTCGCCGCCGCGCCCGGCACCCCCACGGCGGCGGCCGGGCGGGAGGAAGCGGACGCCGCGGGGGTGACGCTCCCCGTCCAGCAGCACTCCGCACCGCTGCGGACCGTCTCCACCGCCACCTACCGGCTCGACGCCGGGGAGAAACTCGCCCTGGACACCCCCGCCATGACCTTCTCCGTGGACTCCTGGGGCACAGGGCGGCCCACCAACATCGGCACCACCCTGCTGCTCACCTGCACAGGCCCGGACGGACGCCCCGCGCTGCGCGCGCACGACGGGGCCAACCTGACCCCCGACGAGCAGCACAGGGACCCCGACATCCGCGCCCTGCTCGTCGCCGAGGCCGCCGGAACCCACCGCTGCGAGGTGAGCGCTTCCGCCTACAGCACCGCCCGCGCCCCGGGAATGACGGTGCGGCTGGCCGGGGAGCAGCCGCTCGACGGCGATCGCGGCCTGGTGAGCACCCGCGCGAGCCGCGACGCCACCACCTGGACGCGCCCCGCCGAGCAGGGCGACCTGCTGCTGTCGCCGGGCACGGTGACCGAGCCGATGACCACGCGGCAGAAGGTGGGGGCCACCGGGCCCCTGCCCCGCACCCGCCTGGACATCGCGATCGACGCCGAGGTCACCACCTGCAACAGGGCCGACGCCTACGGCCTGTGCGGGCCGCGCCATCCGCGCGCCTCGGGCGCCACGCTCGCCTCCTGGGTGGAGGTCCAGGGGCTCGACGAGGCAGGCGAGCCGGTAGGCGCCCCGCGCAGGTCCCCCACGCGGACGCGGACCGTGAGCGCCGCCAAGCACCACACGATGCTGCACCACACGGTGCCGGTCTCCGTTCCCGGCGAGGTCGAGCAACTGGACATCGCGGTCAAAGCGCAGGTCGTCTCCGGAGATCACATGGTCTTCCACGCGGGGTACGGCTACGCGCGCGGCGTACTGACCAAGCCGCCCTCGGGTCTGCCCGCGATCTGAGCGTGTCACCGCTGGAAGGCCGGGCTCCCGGGTGCCGCGATCGGCCGCCGCGATCGCCCGCCCGCCGCGGCATGCGCGAGCGGTCGCCGCGATCGCCCGCCACGGGGGGCTGCCGCGCCCGGGCCGGGGAGCGAGCGCACCTGTCGCGCGGCGCGCGGCGCGAAACGCCAAACCCGGCGATATCCCGCCAGGTGCCGCATCTTTCGCGTCGGAACCGGTCGGCGCCCGTTGTCCGGCGCGACCGGTGCGTCAGACTGTCGATCATGCGTGAGCCTGTCGACCGCGCCCGCCGCACTCTTCGTGAACGCCCCGCGCGCCGCGGCCAGAAACCGTGCACACGGGGCGCTCACCTCCCCCGACTAATGCGCGCTGACGCGCACTAACTGGTATGACAGTAACCGGAACGCTTCCCTCGACGCAACGCGGAACCACAGCCCGAACATGACCGAGCCACGACCGCACGGGTCCGCCCGCCCCGGAGGGCGGACCGCCCGCACCCGCGCCGCCGTCCTGGCGGCTGCCCAGGAAGAGCTGAGCACCCAGGACTACGCCTCCCTCACCGTCGATCTGCTCGCCCAGCGCTCCGGAGTGCACGCCGCCACGATCCGACGCCGCTGGCGCACGGTCGAAGGCGTCATCACCGACCTGCTCAGCGAGCACGGCACCAGCGCCATCCCCATCCCCGACACCGGCGACCTCAGAGGCGACCTGCACGTCATGGCCGGCAACATCGCCGGCTTCCACGCCTCACCCGGCAACCGGCGCCTCGTCGAGGGCATGGTCGCCGCAGCCGCCCGGGAGCCGGGCGCCGCACAGGTGCTGCGCGAGACGTTCGCGGGCCGGCTGCGCCAGGTCTCCGTACTGCTGGAGCGGGCCGTCGCACGCGAGGAAGTCCCACCCGACACCGACACCGTGGAGGTCATCGCCGCCCTCGGCGCCCCCTTCTACTACCGGCTGCTGATCAGCCGCCGCCCCCTCGACGCCGAACTGGTCCGCACCAGCGCCGAGTCCGCGTACCTGGCCGCGACCCACGGGGTCTTCCGCCGCGCGGAGGGGGCGGGGGAGGCCACGCCGGGCGAGGCGGACGGCGGGCAGCGGCGCGAGAGGTAGCGACGCCCCGCTTCTTGCTTCGAGCGCACTCCAGCCGCCTAGCGTGGCCGCATGAAGTACACGCAGCTTGGACGCACGGGGCTCAAGGTCAGCAGGCTCGTCCTCGGCACGATGAACTTCGGGCCGCAGACCGGCGAGGCCGACAGCCACACGATCATGGACGCCGCGCTGGACGCGGGCGTCAACTTCTTCGACACCGCCAACGCCTACGGCTGGGGCGACAACAAGGGCCGCACCGAGGAGATCATCGGCAGCTGGTTCGCCAAGGGCGAGGGCCGTCGCGACAAGACGATCCTGGCGACCAAGGGCTACGCCAACATGGCAGGCGACGGCGAGACGCCCTGGCCCAACCACGACAAACTCTCCGCCGTCAACATCCGCAGGTCCGTCGAGGCGAGCCTGCGGCGCCTGGGCACCGACCGCATCGACCTGTACCAGTTCCACCACGTCGACCGGGCCACGCCCTGGGACGAGATCTGGCAGGCCATGGACGTCCTCGTGCAGCAGGGCAAGGTCCTCTACGTCGGCTCCAGCAACCACGCGGGCTGGCACCTCGCCCAGGCCAACGAGACGGCCGCGCGGCGCGGCTCGCTGGGGCTGGTCAGCGAACAGTGCCTCTACAACCTCGCCGAGCGCCGCGCCGAGATGGAGGTCGTCCCGGCGGCGGAGTCCTACGGGCTCGGCGTCATCCCCTGGTCGCCGCTGCACGGCGGGCTGCTGGGCGGCGCGCTGCGCAAGGCCCGCGAGGGCGGCGGTGGCCGCACCGCGTCGGGCCGCGCCGCCACCGCGTTGGAGGACGCGGCCGTCAGGGACCGGATCGAGCGGTACGAGAACCTGGCCGCCAAGCACGGACTGGAGCCCGGCGAGGTGGCCCTCGCCTGGCTGCTGTCGCGGCCCGGCGTCACCGGGCCGATCGTCGGACCGCGCACCGCGGAGCAGCTCACCTCGGCACTGCGCGCCGTCGAACTCGACCTCGGCGACGAACTGCTCGCCTCGCTGGACGAGATCTTCCCGGGGCCGGGCCCCTCGCCGGAGGCGTTCGCCTGGTGAGACCCGGCGGGCCCGCGGCCCGGTGACCGTTCGGGCGGCTCCCGGCTCAGTGGCCGCTCAGCGCCGAGGCCAGGACGACCACGACGAAGAGCGCCACCAGCACACCGGTCACGATGCGCATTCTGGTCTTCGCGTTCACGGTCACCACGGTAACCGGCGAGGGCGACAGGCCACGGCCCGGCCCCGTCACCCGCCCAGTGGCCAGCGCCCCACAGGCACGTAGCGGGGCTGCTCGCCCGGAACACCGCTGGTGGGCGGCTCGCTGCGGACGAGGAGCAGTTCCCCTGCGCTCCAGCTGGAGCCCGCGAAGGGCTCCAGCTGGACGACGTAGGGGCGCAGATCCGTCGTGCCGCGGCCCCTGGCCCGGGCCAGCGTGAGGTGCGGCCTGAACGAGGGGTGCGCGTCGGCGGGGAGCAGACCCGCGCGGCGGCCCGCCGCCGTGGTGGCCGCCGCGAGCCTGGTGAGGGCCGTCCGGTCGGCGTCCTGATGCACACCCGCCCACAGGGCGCGGTCGCCGAAGCGGCCACCTGACGCCAGGCGCATCCGGACGGGGCCGCGCGCACGGTGCGCGACGCGGGCCAGACGGGCGCCGAGCTCGTCCGCCTGCTCCTCGGGCACCTCGCCGTAGAAGCTGAGCGTGAAGTGCCAGGTCTCCGGCCGGGTCCAGCGCAGGCCCTCGGCGCCGGGGAGGCGGGTGAGCGCGCGAGTGAAGCGCGCCAGTTCCGTCACCGCCTCAGCCGGCGGCCACAACGCGGCGAACAGTCTCATGGGGCCGGACTCTGCCACAGCCCACCAAGTGCCGGGTCCCGGACGGGCTTCCCGCGCCGGGGCCCGGACGCCCCGAAGGGGCGCGGGGAACTGCGCCACCAGCCACAACCAACCCGCAGACCGCCCACTGCGAACAGTGGCACCCCCTGCCGGAACAAGCCCGCAGGACAAGCCCTACGCCGCCTCCGTCACCGCCTCCCGGCGGACGAACCGCACCGGCGGCTGGCCGCGCCGCAAACTCACCGCGGGTCGCAGCCCTGCGATCCGCGCCAGCACCAGGCCCACGGTCACCGCCGCCACGGCGGAGATCAGGCCACCGGCCAGGAAGCCCATGCGGGCGCCGAAGGTGTCGGTGATCCAGCCCATGAAGGGACCGCCGATGGGGGTGCCGCCGACGAAGACCATCATGAACAGGCTCATCACCCGGCCCCGCATCGCCGGGTCGGAGGCGAGCTGGACGCTGGAGTTCGCGGTCACGTTGAAGGTCAGGCCCGCCAACCCGATCGGCGCCATCAGCGCGGCGAACAGCCAGTACGACGGCGAGAGCGCGGCCACCATCTCCAGGACGCCGAACACGAGCGCTGCGCCGACCATCAGCCGCATCCGCGACTGGCCGCGCCGGGCGGCCAGCAGTGCGCCCGCGACGGAGCCGACGGCCATCAGGAAGTTCAAGGCGCCGTACGTGCCGGCGCCCTCGTGGAAGACGTCGCTGGTGAAGGCCGTCAGCCAGATGGGGAAGTTGAAACCGAACGTCCCGATGAAGCCGACCAGCACGATGGGCCACAGCAGCTCGGGGTGGCCGCGTACGTACCGCAGGCCCTCGCGCAGCTGGCCCTTGCCGCGCTCCACGGGCCTGCTGGTGTGCAGTTCACCGGCGCGCATCATCAGCAGCCCGACGAGGGGGGCGGCGAAGGAGAGGCCGTTGATCAGGAAGGCCCAGCCGCCGCCGACGGCGGAGATCAGTACACCGGCGACGGCGGGGCCGACCAGCCGGGCGCTCTGGAAGTTCGCGGAGTTGAGCGAGACGGCGTTGCGTATCTGGGTGGGTCCGACCATCTCGGAGACGAAGGTCTGCCGGGTCGGGTTGTCGACGACGGTGATGAGGCCGAGGACGAACGCGAGCGCGTACACGTGCGCGACCTGCACGTTTCCGCTCAGCGTGAGGGCGGCGAGCACCAGGCCCGTCAGCCCCATGGCGGACTGGGTGGCGAACAGCAGCGTGCGCTTGGAGCAGCGGTCGGCGATGACGCCCCCGTACAGCCCGAACAGGAGCATGGGCAGGAACTGGAGCGCGGTGGTGATGCCGACGGCCGTGGAGGAGCCCGTGAGGCTGTGCACGAGCCAGTCCTGGGCGATGCGCTGCATCCAGGTGCCGGTGTTGGAGACGACCTGACCGATGGCGAAGAGGCGGTAGTTGCGGATTCTCAGCGAGGCGAACATCGAGGTCTTCGCGCCGGACCGCGGCGCGGTGTCCCGCTTCCGCGGCGCGCCCTTCGGTGCGCTGCGCGATGCGACCTGCGGTGCGCTGCGCGGCGCGCCCTGCGGCGCGCCCTGTGACGCGTCGTGCGATGCGACCTGCGGCGTGCCCTGTGACGTCTCGTGCGACGCGTCGTGCGACGCCTCGTGCGACGCGTCCTGCGGCTCGTCCTGTGACGCCTGCTGCGGCTGGGTTTCGTCGGCTGCGGATGGTGCGGGTGCGGAGTCTGCTCCGTGGCCCGTACTCAAGCGGCTTCGCCTCCTGTTCTCGGTCGTTCTCCTTACAAGTGCGCCAGCTTCTCCAGCACCGGCGCGGCGGCACGCAGCGTCGCCCACTCGTCCTCGTCCAGCTCCTGGACCAGCTCGGCCAGCCAGGCGTTCCGTTTGCTGCGGGCCGCGGCGAGCATGGACACGGCCTGCCCGGTCTGGGTGACCACCTTCTGCCTGCGGTCCTCGGGATGCGGCTCAAGACGGACGAGCCCCTTGGACTCCAGCATCGCGACGATCCGCGTCATCGACGGCGGCTGCACGTGTTCCTTGCGGGCCAGCTCGCTGGGGGTGGCCGAGCCGCAGCGGGCGAGGGTGCCGAGCACCGACATCTCGGTGGGGCTCAGGGACTCGTCGACGCGCTGGTGCTTCAGCCGCCGGGACAGCCGCATCACCCCGGCGCGGAGCGCGTTGACGGCGTCCTCGGCCTCCTGGCCGGCTGCGGGCGTCTCCGCGTCCTCGGCGACGTGGGCGGCTTCGGCCGCCTCCATGGCATGCAGGGACTCCGCGGCCTCGGCGAGGTGAGCGGCTTCGCCGAGCATGTCCGGCACGCCCGGTGGGGGCCCGTCCGCGAGACGCGGAGCGGGGAGCTGTTCCGACATAATTCTTAGCCTACCTCATTACTCCGTCTAAAGAACACGGGCTTCAGCCCTCAGGGGCTCACACGTACGAGTGAGTCGGGGCACATTCGCCGGACAGCGGCCGGGGTGGGTTCGCAACCGTTGTCGTATGAACAGCCTGACTCCACCGTGTGACAACGACCACCACGGGCAGCCCGACTCCCAGGTGCTCAGCCTCCGCATAGAGGCCGCCCTGCTGGAGCGGCTGACCGAACACGCGGCCAAACGCGGAATGAGCGTGCAGGACTACGTGGTCCGCACCCTTGTGCGAGACGACTTCGACGAACGCTTCAAGGCCTCCGTCGAGGAAACCGAACGGTTCTACGGCCGCTCGGCCTGAGGCCTGGCACCCGCTCCGCGCACCGCCGGGCCCCGGGCCCGCACACACCTGTGCCCCTCCCGGGGCGGAAAGGGGCACGGCGGAGAGGGGCACGGCGGCGAGGACGAAGGGGCGCGCGGCGGCTGCTTCGCCCCTACTTCACTCCGAGGAGCTGTTCGATCGGATTGAGGAGGAAGTAGACGAGGAAGCAGAGTCCGACGACGTTGAGCAGCCACGGGATCTCGCGGGACCGCCCCGAGGCGGCCCGCAGGACGATGAAGGCGATGACGCCCATGCCGATGCCGTTGGTGATGCTGTAGGTGAACGGCATCGAGACGATCGTCAGGAACGCGGGGATGGCGACGGACGCGTCACCCCAGTCGATGTCCCGCACGTTGGCGGCCATGATCAGGAAGCCGACGACGAGCAGCGCGGGGGTCGCCGCCTGCGAGGGCACGACCTTGGCGAGGGGGGTGAAGACCAGCGCGAGGAGGAAGAGACCGCCCGTCACCACGTTGGCCAGCCCGGTGCGCGCACCCTCGCCCACACCCGCCGTGGACTCCACGAAACACGTGTTGGCCGAGCAGGAGCCGACGCCGCCCGCGGCGACACCGACGCCGTCCATGAACAGGATGCGGCCCATGCGCGGCAGCTGCCCGTGCTCGTCGGCGAGACCCGACTCCTCGCCGACGCCGATGATGGTGCCCATCGCGTCGAAGAAGCCGGACAGCAGCACCGTGAAGACGAACAGGCAGCCGGTCAGCCACCCGACCTCGTGGAAGCCGCCGAGCAGGCTGATGTCGCCGACCAGGGAGAAGTCGGGCGTGCCGACGACGGAGTCGGGCACCGTGGGCACCGACAGGCCCCAGGCGGCGTCAGGGATCTTGGCGACGGCGTTGATGACGATGGCGACGACGGCCATGACGACGATGCCGATGAGGATGGCGCCCTTGGCCTTCCGCACGGTCAGCACGAACATCAGGACGAGGCCGAGCACGAACACCAGCACGGGCCAGCCCTGGAGCTGCCCGCCGATCCCGAGCCCGAGGGGGACGGTGGTCTTGGCGTCGTCCGGGTTGCGGGTCACGAAGCCGGAGTCCACGAGGCCGATGAGCGAGATGAACAGGCCGATGCCGATGGCGATGGCCCGGCGCAGCCCGTTCGGGATGGCGTCCATGACGCGCTGCCGCAGCCCCGAGACCACCAGGATCATCAGCACGATGCCGGCCAGCACCACCATGCCCATGGCGTCGGGCCAGGTCATCTTGGGGGCCAGCTGGAGGGCCACCACGGCGTTGATGCCCAGCCCGGTGGCCAGGGCGATGGGGACGTTGCCGATGACGCCCATCAGCACCGTGGTGAGCCCGGCCATCAGCGCGGTGGCGGTCACCAGCTGGCCGTTGTCGAGCTGGTGGCCGTACTTGTCGGTGCCCGCGCCGAGGATGATCGGGTTCAGCACGATGATGTACGCCATCGCGAAGAAGGTGGCGAGCCCGCCGCGGAGCTCCCGGCCGACGGTCGAGCCGCGGTCGGAGATCCTGAAGAAGCGGTCCAGCGCTGAGCGGGAAACGGGGGGCGGGGTGTCTCGCGGGGAGCCGGGGGAATCGACCGGGCTGGCCGAAGCGGGCATGGGTGACCTCGGGTACGTGCTGACGAAGCGGAACGGAGGGGTCCGACTGGATCAGCTTGGACAATCGCACGAAAGAATCCAGCCATCTCCAGTTGGTTTCAGTATGAACAAACGAACGGCCTGATCGCCAACTCCGCCCCCGAACCCCCGGGCGCCCCTCGCTAGGCTGGGGGCCGAACAGGACCGGAAACGAGGGAGCCGTGGCGATGGGTCTGATGGACAAGTGGACCAACGGCGAGCGCGAGGCCCCGGAGCCGCTGGAGGGCAACGTCGTCGCCACGGTCGTGACCGGCACCCTGATCTGGCTCGTCCTCTTCCTCGGCCAACTCCCCTTCTACGGCTGGTTCGCCGACGGCGGGCACGCCTGGTGGGTGTGGACCTGCGCCGCGGGAGCGGGCCTGGGCTGCGTGGGCATCTGGTACGTACGCGCCAGGGACAAGGCGATCAAGCGGGCTCGGCAGGACTGAGCAAGCAGGCTCGGCAGGACTGAGCAAGCGGGCTCGGCAGGACTGAGGCGGCACGAGGCGTCGCCGTCCTCCCCTGGACCACGGAAGCCCCGTACCGTCGAAACATGACAAATGCGGGCGGAGGTCTCACCCAGGCGCATGCGGCCGGAGGTCTCACCGAGGCGGAAGCCGCCGAGCGCGTCGCGCGCGGAGAGGTCAACGACGTCCCCCCGCGCAGCAGCAGGTCGGCCGCCGACATCGTCCGCGCCAACGTCCTCACCCGCTTCAACGCGCTCATCGGTGTCCTCTTCCTGATCATCCTGATCGTCGGCCCGCTCCAGGACGGCCTCTTCGGCTTCGTCATCGTGGCCAACACCGGCATCGGCATCATCCAGGAGCTGCGCGCCAAGCGGACGCTCGACAACCTCGCCGTCATCGGGGAGGCACGCCCCCGGGTACGGCGCGAAGGCCGCACCACCGAGCTGCCCACCGACCGGATCGTCCTGGGCGACCTGATCGAGCTGCGCCCCGGCGACAAGTGCGTCGTCGACGGCGAGGTGAGCGAGGCGGACGGCCTGGAGGTCGACGAGTCCCTGCTGACCGGCGAGTCCGACCCCGTCGTCAAGCGGGCGGGCGACGCCGTGCTGTCCGGCAGCTTCGTGGTGGCGGGCACCGGCGCCTTCACCGCGACGAAAGTGGGCCGCCAGGCGTACGCGGCCCAGCTCGCCGAGGAGGCCAGCCGCTTCACGCTCGTCCACTCCGAACTGCGCGGCGGCATCAGCCGACTGCTGAAGTACATCACTTGGATGATGGTCCCGGCCGGTCTCGGCCTGATCCTCAGCCAGCTCGTCGTCGAACGCAACGACGTGCACGAGGCGGTACGCCGCATGGTCGCCGGCATCGTGCCGATGGTGCCCGAGGGGCTGGTGCTGCTGACGTCGGTGGCCTTCGCCATCGGCGTCATCCGGCTGGGCCGCAGACAGTGCCTCGTCCAGGAGCTGCCCGCCATCGAGGGCCTGGCACGGGTCGACGTCGTCTGCCTCGACAAGACGGGCACGCTGACGGAGGGCGGCATGGACGTCGCCGAGGTGCGCGCCCTCGAAGGGGCCGACGACGCCCGCCTCGCCCGGGTGCTGGCGGCGTTCGGCGCCTCCGATCCGCACCCCAACGCCAGCCTCCAGGCGATCGGCGCGGCCTACCCCGCCGCCGGGGACGGGCCCGACGCCTGGCGGCTGACCGGCACCCTGCCCTTCTCCTCCGCCCGCAAGTACAGCGGCGCCGCCTTCACCGAGCCTGACGGGACCGACAGCGCCTGGCTGCTGGGCGCCCCCGACGTGCTCCTGACGGCGGGCCACCCGGTCCTGGCCGAGGTGGACCGGCTGGACCGGGAAGGACTGCGGGTACTGCTGCTGGCGCACGCGGCGGACGGGCTGCCGGACACCGGCGACGCGCAGGCCCGCGCGGAGCCCCGGACGCGTCCCGCGGCGCTCGTCGTCCTCGAACAGCGGCTGCGGCCCGACGCCGGGGACACCCTCGCCTACTTCGCCGAGCAGGACGTCGACACCAAGGTGATCTCGGGCGACAACGCGGTCTCCGTCGGCGCGGTCGCCGCGAAACTCCGGCTGCCCGGCGCCCAGCACCCGATCGACGCCCGCGAGATGCCGGCCGAACGCGCCGGCCTGGCCCGCGCGGTGGAGGGCGGAGCGGTCTTCGGGCGGGTCACACCGCAGCAGAAGCGGCAGTTGGTGGGCGCCCTTCAGGCCGAGGGGCACACGGTGGCGATGACCGGCGACGGCGTCAACGACGTCCTCGCGCTCAAGGACGCCGACATCGGGGTCTGCATGGGCTCGGGCTCCGAGGCGACCAAGGCGGTCGCCCAGATCGTGCTGCTGGACGACAGCTTCGCGACGCTGCCGTCGGTCGTCGGCGAGGGGCGCCGGGTCATCGGCAACATCGAACGGGTCGCCAACCTGTTCCTGACCAAGACGGTCTACTCCGTGCTGCTGGCCGTGCTCGTCATCTGCTGGCAGGTCCCCTACCCGTTCCTCCCCCGCCACCTGACGCTGCTGTCCTCGCTGACCATCGGCGTCCCGGCCTTCTTCCTCGCCCTGGCGCCCAACAGGGAACGGGCGAAACCGCACTTCGTACGGCGTGTGCTGCGGTACGCCGCGCCGTGCGGGCTGATCGCCGGAGCGGCCACGTTCGCCACGTACCTGCTGGCGCGGCACCACTACAGCGGCTCCGGGGCGCTGGCCGCCGAGACCAGCGCGGCGACGCTGACCCTCTTCCTGATCGCGATGTGGGTGCTGGCCATCGTGGCGCGGCCCTACACGTGGTGGCGGGTGGGGCTGGTGGCGGCGATGGGCGTCGCCTTCCTGGTGGTGCTGGCGACCCCGTGGCTCCAGCGCTTCTTCGCGCTGAAGCTGGTCGGCACCGTCGTGCCGTGGACCGCGGTGGGGGTGGCCGCGGTGGCGGGCGTCCTGCTGGAGGCCGCATGGCGCCTGGTGGCCAGACGGCTCCCGGCATGACGGCGCCGGGAGCCGCCTGGCGCCGTGACCGCTCCAACGGGTGCGCACCGGGTGGCGGAAGGCCGGGTCACGGGGGCGGGCCCGCGGGGTAACGATGTGCTCGCCCAGCACACCTGAGCCCACCCGAGCACCGAAGGAGAGCGGCCATGCCCGTCTGCGAGGTCTGCGACAACGACTACCCCCACACCTTCGAGGTCCGCGCCGCCGGGCAGGTGCACGTGTTCGACTGCCTGGAGTGCGCGGCCCACAGGATGGCGCCCGTGTGCGAGAACTGCGGGTGCCGCATCCTGGGCCACGGTATGGAGGCGAACGGCCAGTACTTCTGCTGCGCCCACTGCGCCCGCACCCAGGGCCGCACTCAGCTCGCCGACAGCGCGCCGTAAGCCCTCAGTCGAACCAGCGGGCCCGCGACAGCTCCGCCGCCCGGTCCTGATCCTCCAGCAGCGCCGTCAGCTCGAAGCGGCGGGGCCAGGCGCCGCAGGCCCAGGCCAGGGCCGAGGCGAGCCCCTCCAGGGTGGCGGCGTGCAGGGTGCCGTCCGGGGTGCGGCGCCAGTCCAGGTCCACCCCGCCGAGCACCAGCTCCTCGTGCTCGCGGTAGTGGGACGGCACCTTGGGCAGCAGCTCCCGCACGGCGGCGGGCACCTCCCGCTCGGTGCCGGGCTCCTTCGGCACCAGGTCGGCGGCCACCTCGCTCGCCCGGCGCACCTCCAGCAGGCCGGCCAGCTCAGCCGCGTGGCGCGGGGCCACCGGCAGCAGGGCGCGGTCCGCGAGAAGGGGGAGCACGTCGGGCGCGTCGGCCACCAGGACGTCGGCGGCGTCCACGACGACCACCTCGCCGCCGCGCACCGCGCGCAGCGCGTCCGGCAGCGTCACCGCCTCCGGATCGAGGCCGGCCGAGGCCAGCAGGGTGTAGAGGCCGTGCAGCTGGGCCGGTCCAGGATCGTCCGCCGCATGCCCCTCGGAGGGCAGGTCGGGGTCGGCGAGGCGGGTGAGGAGTTCGGCGGCTCCGCCGGGCTCGGCCAGCAGCGCCGCGGCGGTGGTACGGACGCCGAGCGCCCGCAGGACGCGGTCGTCGGTGACCTCACCGGGGTCGGCCTCCTCGTACAGCCCCCGCAGCAACGGGTCGGCCCCGGCGGCGCGCAGCCCGGCGGGGCGGCGGCCGTCGAGCACGGGATGGCCGCGCAGCCACCAGGCGGTGTAGGGGCGCACGTCGGTGACGGTGCCGTCGGCGAGGCGTACCCGCACCGGTGCGGTCAGCGCGTCGCGCAACGGAGGCCTCGCCAGCATGGCCAGCGCCTCGGGCCAGCACGCGTCGTCGACGAGGTCGAGGTCGCGCACGGCGACCAGTTCGACGGCGACCGGCGGCACGGCGTGAGCGGAGTCGCCCTCGTCCGCGTCGCCGTCGGCCGCCAACTGGTCGAGCACGTCCTCGCACCACACGTCGACGGCGTCCAGCAGCCCCGGATCGTCGGGCTCGGGATAGTCGCTCTCGCGCGGCTCGAAACCGTCCGGATCGAGCACGACGTCCTCGGCGCGCACCAGCGCGAAGGCCGCCTGCACGCCGACGGCCGTCAGCGGCCCCTCGCCCCAGCGTTCGGCGAGCTCCGCGTCGCACGCGGCCAGTTCGCCCTCGCGCAGCACCCGCGCGAACGGGGAGCCCGGGTAGACGAGTTCGGCCGCGGGCATCGTCTCGCCGTCCTCGTCGGGCAGCGCGAGGGCGCCCAGCCACGGCTCGTCACCCGGCGCAAGGTGTGCGTCGCGGACGAGGCCCAGCACCGTCTCCACCAGTTCCTCGGGAGCCAGGCCGCCGTCCTCCTCGTCCCAGCTCTCCTCCGCCTCCAGTGAGGCGGCCACCGCGGCACGCACCTGCGGGGTCGTCAGCACCGCGTGCGGCGTGGCCGGGGTCGCACCCAGCTTCTCCAACAGCGAATGCACGGCCTCGCCGTGCGCGGCCCGCAGCCCCAGGCGGGCCAGCCTGTCGGCCGGAACGGCGCCGTCCGCCAGTGGCAGCAGCACGTGGCGGGGCCCCACCGCGCGGCGCCCGTCGGCCAGCGGCACGGGCAGCCCGGTCAACCGCTCCGGATCGACCCCGGCGAGCGAGTCGTACAGCCGCCACCACCAGCCGGGCTCCCGCTCCACACCGGTGAGCCGGTCGACGGCCTCCCCCAGCGGGACCCGGGGCACCTCCAGGGCCCGCAGCTCCGCCCGGCGCTCCAGCCCGGCGGGCAGCAGGTTGCCGAACACCTCCGCGAGGACGGCGACCGTGGCCGCGCCCGCGCCCTCGATGATCTCGGCGTCGCGCGGTCGCAGCGCGTACCGCTCGCCCGGCTCCTCCTCGTCCCCGCGGACCGCCGCACTCGCCAGGAACGGCACCTTCGGCAGCCGCTCCAGCACGAGCGCGCGCAACTCGCCGTCCAGCTCGCCGAGCCCGAGAGGCCCCGGGACCAGGTCGAGCGTCCCCGTGGCCACCGGATGCCACTCGCGCAGCAGCCGCGCGTAGGCGTCGGCGGCCCGTCCGAGCAGGAACCGGGTCAAAGGCCCCGGTGCGACGTGGCGGCGGGTGGGGTCCAGCGGAAAGGAAGCCAGCAGCAGCGCGGGGAACCCCAACGGCTCGTCCGTGGGCGTGGGCGCGTGCACGCACGCCGCCGTACCCGGCTTGACCGGGAGGCCCTCACCGTCGACCGGTACGGCCCAGGTGAGCGACCAGCCGGGACGCGTCCGCTCCTCCACAGGGCGGTCCGCGAGCAGTTCGGCGTCCGCGACGCCGCTGTCGCCCGCCAGCCGCCACCGGGTCGACCCGGTGGCCGAATCCTCGATCCGGACGTGAGCACCCTCGTCGTGCCGCGTCAGCGTGCGCGCCGGGCCGTCAGGGTCGCTGACGACGACGACCTCGCTCAGCCCCGGCAAAGCCAGCAGCAGCGCGTCGTCCACCGCGTCCAGCAGCCGCCGGACCAGATCCCGCGCGGCGTCGTCGCGCAGCGGAAGCAGCACGGCCGTGTCGTATCCGGCCGGCACCACCGCCTGGTCGTACGCGGCGGGCAGCGGCAGCCGCAGCAGCGGCACGTGCCCCTCGCGGCGGTCCAGCTCCGCGGCCAGATCCGGGCTGTCTGCGGCGGCCCGCCGCGTCAGCTCCCCGGCCTCGGTCAGCGACCAGCGCACCCCCTGCCCCGCCCTGTCCACGACGGCCGGCGCGTCGGTGACGGCCAGCACGGCGGAGAAGCCGACACCAAACCTGCCGACGGCCCCCAGATCGGGCTCGTCGCGCTTGGCCGAGGCACGCAGCGTGGCCAACGACTCGACACCCGCCGCATCCAGCGGCTGTCCCGTGTTGGCGGCGCTGAGCGTGCCGTCCGCGCCCAGGCAGAGCCTCAACCGGCCCGCCACGCCCGCACGGGCCGCGGCGTCCGAGGCGTTCTGTGCCAGCTCCACCACCAGCCGGTCGCGGTAGCCGCCGAGCGCGAGGTCCTGCTCCGCGTTGGCGTCCTCACGGAACCGGGACGCGGACGAGCGCCACGCCTCCAGCACGCGGTGCCGCAACCGCCCGGTTTTGAACATGTCCGCGGACGCGTCCTCTGACCTCGCCCCGAAGGTGTCCCTCACACCACCGGCCTCCTCGACACTCACGTCCCGCCCCGTCGTCCCGCCCGGCCGGGTGCGTGCCGGGCGAGAGGGAAGGTTACGGCACGCCACCGCGGGCCCGCCCGCTCAGGCGCCCGGCCCGCGGACCTCGCGCCCCACCACCGGGGGCCGACGCCTGGCGGGCGGCGGGGCCGCGCGGTGCGGGGCCCGGGACACGAGTGCGGTGCGGGGCCCGGACGAGACCGTCCGGGACGCGGGCCAGGGGCCTGGTGTCAGGGCCAGGGGCCTGGGCCCCCCCCCCCCCCCCCCCCGCGGGCGGGCCCGCGGTGGCG
>NZ_JASKYT010000082.1:0-23483 GCF_041028275.1 Streptomyces sp. PU-14G | reverse complement strand
GCTCGTCCGGTGGGGACGAGGGGCGTGGGTGCTGTCCTGCCGCGGCCATTCAGTACCTTCCCCGGGTGGCGGCGGCGAGCTCGTGGTCGCTCGCACCCTCGAACAGGGCGATCTCGCCCTCGCGTACCGCGTGCACGGCCCCGAACAGCGGCTCGCCCAGCGCGGTGCGCAGGACCTCGGACGCGGCGAAGTGCCGCAGCGCCTCGCCGAGCGAGCCGGGCAGGCGACCCGGCGCCTGCTGCGGCGCGGCGTGCGCCGGGTCGCCCCGCACCGGTGCGGGCAGCCGGGGGCCGTCGTCCCCGGTGAGCTCCGCGAGGCCCGCCAGACCGGCCGCGAGGACCCCGCCCGCCAGCAGGTACGGGTTCGCCGCCGCGTCCACGCACTTGACCTCCGCGTTGGCGCAGTGCGGAGCGCGCCGCGTCCCGGCGACGAAGCGGAGGGCCGCCTCCCGGTTCTCCAGCCCCCAGCACTGGTAGGCCCCCGCCCAGCGCGAGGGCCGCAGCCGCAGATAGCTGGCCGGTGTCGGCGCGCCCAGTGCCAGCAGCGCGGGCAGCTCGCGCAGCACGCCGGCCAGGAAGGCCTCGGAGGAACGCGTCATACCGAACGGCCCTTCGCCGCCCGCGCACAGGTTCCGCCCCTCCCGCCACAGGCTCAGGTGCACGTGCCCGCCGCTGCCCACCCCGGCCGGGTCCACCACGGGGCCGAACATGGCGGTCAGTCCGTGCCGCAGGGAGACCGCGCGCACCGTCTCGCGCACCAGTACGGCCAGGTCCGCCGCGCCCACCGGATCGGACGGCGCCACCGACACCTCGAACTGCCCCGGCGCGTACTCCGGATGGATCTGGAGCACCTCGACGCCCTGCGCGGTGAGGGCCGAGAGGATCTCCCGCAGGTAGTCGGAGGTCTCCACCAGCCGGGCCATGCCGTAGGCGGGGCCCGTGGTCGGATACACCGGCTCACCCGCCGCGGCCGGCAGCGGGCCGCGAGTGACCACCCACTCCGTCTCGAAGCCCATCCGCAGCTCGATCCCGTGCTCGTCCAGCGCCTGTTCGGCCATGCGCCGAGCGAAGCCCCGCTGGCAGCCGGCGTACGGGGTGCCGTCCTGCTCGTAGCGGGAGACCGGCGCCCACGCCCAGCCCGGCTGCGCCGCCAGCACCGTCAGCCGCTCCAGGTCAGGCACCAGCCGCAGGTCACCGTCAGGGCCGCCGACGTGCGGGCTGTCGGCCATGGAGTCGTCGACGAGGTAGGCGTCGAAGCAGGGGGACATGCCCACCCCGGTGGCGAGCGCCTGCCCGAGCCGGCCGGCGGGGACGGCCTTGACGCGGGTGAGCCCCGCGTTGTCCACCCAGGTGAGCGCCACCCCGTGTGCTCCGGCCCGGGTCAGCCGCGCCGCGGCGGTCTGCGCCTGCTCCTGCTCCTGTGCGCGCCCGGCCTCCTGCGGGCACCCGGCCTCCTGTGCGCGCCCGGCCTCCTGCGGGCGCCCGGCTCCCTGTGGGCCGTCAGCGGGCCCCGCCGTGTCCGTGCCCGCCGCCGGGCCGGCCGTCGTACCCGCTTCCGCGTCCGCGTGCTGCGGCGATGTCCGCCGTGTGGTTCCCATGGAGCAGGCTCTTACTCCCCCTTCGCGATCTGGGCAAGTCGGCGCACATCGCCCGGCGGATCGTCCGACAATCCTCCCCGGACGGTGTTGGGATGTGCCAAAGGCAAGAAGCCTTGGCACGACGTGCCTGACTTCAGGGCGAGTTGGGCAGTACCCCCTGTGAGGCCACATCGGAGCGGGGAGGGAAACTTGGAAGGTGGCGAGACCTATGCGGCTACGGTACGGGAGCAGTGGTATGCGCATCAGTGACGTCTCTGGCGGTGAGCCGGCCGCCAGAGACGCCGAACAGGACGGCAGGGCGGAGGGGGCCGCCGCGTCGCCCGCGGTTCCCCGGAAGGTGCTGGGCATCCGGCTGCGGAGGCTGCGCGAGGCGCAGTACATATCGCGCCGGGAGGCGGCCGAGGCCATCCGGGTCACGAACAGGAAGATCGAGGATCTGGAACACGGGCGCACGGGCTGTGCGCTGCGCGACGTCGCGGACCTGCTCACCATCTACGGCGTGACCGACGAGAGCGAGCGCGCCGTGCTGACCGCGCTCGCCCAGCAGGCCAACACCCCAGGCTGGTGGCAGGCCTTCCAAGGCGTCGTCCCCTCGTGGCTGCACACCTACATCGGCCTGGAGCAGGCGGCCAGCGTCATCCGCACCTACGAGGTGCAGTTCGTGCCCGGCCTCCTCCAGACCCGCGAGTACGCGCGAGCCGTCATCGAACTGGCGCACGACGAGGAGCCGGAGCCCTCGGTCCAGCGGCGCGTGGACCTGCGCATGCGGCGCCAGCAGATCCTCTTCGGCCCCCGTTCCCCCCGTGTGTGGGCCGTCGTCGACGAGGCAGCGCTCCGCCGCCCCGTGGGGGGAGCGGCCGTGATGCGCGCCCAGTTGCGGCACCTGTCCGCCATGAGCGAGCAGCAGAACGTCACCGTCCAGATCATGCCGTTCAGCGCCGGCGGACACGCGGCAGCGGGTGGCCCCGTCACGCTGCTGCGACTGCCCGAGAGCGAACTGCCCGACATCGTCTACCTGGAGCAACTCGACTCGGCCAGCTACCTGGAGGACGAGACCGACATCGAGGCCTACCGCCGGGTCACCGACCGCCTGGTGACCCGCTCGCTGCCCCCGGCCGAAACCCGCGGGCTGCTGCGCCGGATCGCCGAGGAACTCCCCGACAGCGAGCCCGCCGTCACCCTGGCAGGGCACTCTCCGGGCCGCTAGCCCGCCCAGCGCCCTGCGTCCTGCGTCCTGCGCCCTGCGTCCAGCGCCCTGCCGCCTTGCGCGCTGCCGCCCGGTGGGTGCCCTGCCGACCGCCGCCGGTGCGGGAGTCGCTGCGGGGCCCGCGCGCGACGCGACGATGCCCGAAGCGGCCCCTCGGGCCCTCGCCGCCCCGCGCCGGCCGCACCGCACTGGCGGCCCCGCGCCGGTCGACCTGCCCCGGGCGCCCCGCGCCGGCCGCACCGCCCCCGGTCGCCCCGAAGCGGCAGGTGTCCTACTCCGGCACGCGTTCGAAGACGGCGGCGAGGCCCTGGCCGCCGCCGATGCACAGGGTTTCCAGGCCGTAGCGGGCGCCGGAGCGGTGCATCGTGCGGGCCAGGGTCGCCAGGATGCGCGCACCTGTGGCGCCGACCGGGTGGCCCAGGGAGATGCCGGAACCGCACACGTTGACGCGCTGCTCGTGGTCCTTCGCGGTCAGGCCGAGGGCGCGTGTGCAGGCCAGCACCTGCGCGGCGAAGGCCTCGTTGAGCTCGATGAGGTCCATGTCGGTGAGGCCGAGTCCGGCTTTGGCGAGCGCCTCCCGGGTGGCGCCGACAGGGCCGAGTCCCATGGTCGCGGCGGGCACCCCCGCCCGTGCGAACGAGACCAGCCGCACCAGTGGCCGCAGCCCCAGCCGTTCGGCGGTCTCCGCGGTGGTGACCAGACAGGCGGCTGCGGCGTCGTTCTGGCCGCTGGCGTTGCCCGCCGTCACGGTCGCCTCCGGGTCCTGGCCCAGCCGCATGGGGCGCAGAGTGGCGAGCTGTTCGGCTGTGGTGTCGGGGCGCGGGTGCTCGTCGGTGGCGACCACGCTGTCGCCCTTGCGGGTGCGGACGGTCACCGGCACCGTCTCGGCCTCGAACAGGCCCTGTTCGGCGGCGTGCGCGGCGCGCTGCTGGGAGCGCAGGGCGAGCGCGTCCTGGTCGGCGCGGCTGATGCCGTACTCGCGGCGCAGGTTCTCAGCCGTCTCGATCATCCCGCCGGGCACCGGGTGGTTGACGCCCCCGGCGGTGACGCGGCCCCGGGCGAGGGAGTCGTGCAGCGTCAGGCCCGGGCCCTTGATGCCCCAGCGTCCTTCGTGCGTGTAGTAGGGCGCGGCGCTCATCACCTCGGCACCGCCGGCGAGGACGACCTGGCTGAAACCGGCCCGTATCTGCATCGCGGCGTCCAGCACCGCCTGAAGTCCTGAGCCGCACCGCCGGTCGATCTGGGTGCCCGTCACCGTCTCGGGTAGCCCCGCGTCGAGCGCGGCCACCCGGCCCAGCGCCGGCGCCTCGCAGGTGGGGTACGCCTGGCCGAGGATCACCTCGTCGACGCGTGCGGGATCGATGCCCGTACGGGCGACGATCTCGGCGATGACCAGCGCGGCCAGGCCCTCGGGCCGCTGCCCGGCGAGGGCGCCGCCGAACCGGCCGATGGGCGTGCGCAGGGGTTCGCAGATGACGATGTCGGACATGACGCGGCCTTCCTGTGTCCAGGGGGTGGGGGGCCTGGACGAGGAGGGTGGTGGCGTGCTCGGTGGTGTCGGTGCGGAAGAGCAGGCCGGTCTGCTGGCGGGGGTTTTCGCCCAGGTGGTCGGGGAGGAGCCGCATGAGGGTTTTGTGGAGCTGGGTGTGGTCGCGCAGGTCGCGCTGGACGTCGCGGCTGTGCGGGTTGAGCCGGATGCGGGCCAGGTAGGCGACGGCGGTGGCGGTGGTCATGCGGTGGGCTCCTTCCCCAGGGCGTAGTCGATGAGCCTGTGGCACGTGGGGGCGTTGTCGGGTGTCGCCAGTGCGGCCGGGAGGTGTTCGGTGGTGCGGTGGAGGGTGCGGTTGTCGTGGCGGCGTGCGTGCTGGGCGAAGGTGACCGGCCGGTCGTAGAGGGAGAGTGCGACGGCGTCGCGGGGCCGCGGCTCCGGGAGCCTCTCCCACAGGAAGCTGACCGGCAGAGTCTCGGTGGCTTCGTCACGGGGGCGGCGGGGCAGCGGTGTGCTGAGCGGGACCCGGTTGCGCAGTTCATCGACCGGGTCGGTGACGTCCGAGCGCAGGACGAAGGGCTCATCCGGTGGGCAGGAGCGCCGGCCCAGGTAGGGGGACCAGTGCGGCTGTTCCAGGGCCTGGGCTGTCTCGGTGAGGATGCGGGCAGGTCCGGTGACGGCGACGACGAAGACGGCGTCCGCGAGGTAGTGGCGGCGGGTGATGACCGCGGCGCCCTTGTGCTTGCCGCCGCTGGTCGCCGCGGTGCGTTCTGGGGGCTGGCCGCCTCCGGCGGTGTGGTAGTCCTCCAACAGCGTGCCGGGACGGTCCGCCCTGACCGTGAACTCCAGCTCGTCGTAGCGGGAGAGGTCCGCGCCGCGCTGGAGCCCTTGAGCGGCGGAGAACATGCCGATGAGGCCGGAACGGGTGGGGAAAGGGGCGCTTTCCCGCTCCGGGAGGAAGGCGGAGCGTTCGCCCCAGGACTGGAGCGGGCCGGCCAGCCGCAGCAGGAGACCGCTCACCGGGCGTCTCCCGCATCCGGGAGGGCGGCCTTGGCGGCGGCTTCGATCAGGTCGTCGAAGGAGTCCTTGTTCTCGCCGAGGTGTTCCAGGGGCGCGATGGTCACGGTGGCGTGTCCGTGGAAGGGGCGGTTACGGGAGCCGGTGAGGCGGTTGATGGCGCCGGCGTAGGCGTTCAGGGCCCGCCGCGAGGGGCCGGAGAAGCCGCCTGCATCGTCGGCAGTGACGGGGGTTTCGAAGGCGGCGGCCAGGGACAGCGGGCGGCGCTTGCGGACAGCCGTGTACAGCAGGTCGGGCAGGGTGTGCGGGGCGGTGCTGGTGCGCTTGGCCTGCGGCAGCGCGGAGACGAACTCGTCGGCGAAGACGGTCAGCGCCTCCCGCGCGGTCTTCACGTCGCCGTCCAGGTTCCTGACGAGGTCCTCCAGGTTGACGCAGGCGTAGCGGTAGAAGACGCCAGCGCCGAACTCGGCGGTGTTCAGGTGGCCGCTGCCGGTATCAGCCGCCTCCTGCCAGTCGTCGACGGCGGTGAAGTAGTCGCGCTGCGGCTCGCTGGCGTGTGTGGTGAACGGATGGGCCATGTGGACGGCGCCGTCGACGTTGGCGCCGGGCAGCTCGGCCAGCATCCGGCCGAGCAGGCTGATGGAGACGGTGCGCCGCTTGAGGATGGCCTCCACCTCAGCGGTGGGCAGCAACTGGCCGGGCTTGCTTGCGGACTGCTTCTCCTCCAGGACGGCCCGGTGCTCGCCGCACAGCTGAGCCAGTTCGTCGATAGCCGCGGTGGGCAAGAAGAGGAGCACCGTGGTCCGTCCTTCCTTGTCCAGTCCCAGGCCCTTTGTTCCGGCGCTGGCGGCCACCTGTTCACTGGCGAACGTGGCGAGGTCGTCGGGCCAGCCGGCCTCGTGCAGTGCTGCGGCGACCTTCGAGGGCACCAGGCGGCTGCGCGCGGCCCGCTCGCCTAGCTCCTTCTCCACGCCGTGCCGGACCGGCCGCTTCCACGCCTGGCTGGAGACCCTCAGCCGCGGCACGCTCCCGTAGACCACCGATTTCGGTGAACCCAGGTCGTCGCGGTTCAAATTCGCGGCAGGCACCGACTGCAGCGCGTGCAGATCGAGGTAGAGCGCCATGGTGGTAACTCCTCAAGTCAGTTGTGGTGGTCGCCGCTGGGGCGGGTGGGGCGGAAGTCGAAGTAGTGGGAGAGCCAGCGGGCAGCGATGCGCTCCCGGTGCTGCTCCCACCAGGACAGGTCGCCGATCAACTGGACCCAGTCGATCGTCACGCCTCCGTTCTGCAGCCGGCGCAGCAGCGCCGGCAGCCTGCGGTGGAGAGCATCGGTGCCCTGCCGGGCGATCAAGTGCAGGTCGGCCTCGGCCGCGTGCCCGCGGTAGAACTGCCGGTCCACGCCTTGGGCGAGCGCCGTTCCCAGATCACCGGAGCGGGCATGATGCTGCGCCCCGTCTGTCTCGGGGTCGGCGTTGCGGGCCCGGGGCGGCCGGTCGGCGATCAGGGCCGCGACCGCGTAATGCGCACGCTCGGCTGCCGGATGCATGCCTGGGGGCAGGAGGCGCACGAGGTGGCCGTGCAGCGGGTGGCATTTCTCGACCGGCAGCCCGAGTCCCTTGGCCAGATCGGTCCGTGCACCCGGCTCCTGGCACAGGGCCAGTACGGCGGCGACGAACCCCTCCCGGCCCTCGGGGGGCTCGACGTCCTCAGCTCTGGCCCTGGCGCGGTAGAAGCTGCGCTGCCAGCGCGAGGTGATCTTGTCACGATGGCTGTCCCACCGGTCCAGGTCGCGCAAGAGCGCAGCCCAGTCCACCGGCACGTCCCGCAGCAGCGGCATCAGGGAGGGCAAACGGCGCAGCACCGCTTCCTGGCTGCTGGAGGCGCACTTGTCCAGCTCCAGCTCGGCCGATCGCTGAGCCAGCGCTTCCAGGCCGACCGCTGCGGCCAGCGCAGCACCCATGCCGAGCGGCGCGGTGACGGGCCCGTCGGCGCTGGGCTCTGTGCTCGACGCCTCGTCGTCGCGTCGTGCGCGGACTTGAGCGGCGATCAGGCGGGCGACTGCGTACCGGGCACGCAGCGACGTCTCCGTCATCTGCCGCGGAATGCGCTGGCTGAGGTGCCTGGCGGTCTCCGGTGACCGGTTCAGCGGACGGCCCTGCTCCCGGCGCAGTGCTCCCCTGGCCCGCGGGTTCCGGCACAGCTCCTGTACGAAGACGATGAAGCGGTCGGCCCCGTCGCTCCGGTGGGAAGTCCCGTCTCCTCCCGGCGCGGACGGCGGCGTGCTGTCGATGGTGACGTCGGCACACATGTGAAGTCCTTACGGGGAAGGCGGAAGATCGGAACGGCTGGTGGACGGCAGCAGCTTGAACAGGACCCGACGAGCCCGCGACCGTGCCCGCGCCACCCGCAGGTCCGCGCGCGTGGCCGGGCCGATGGCGGCGTCGAGCGCGTCCAGGGCCGCGGTCACGAAAGGCTTGTGCAGCGGGTCTTCCCGGTGGCCGGTGCTCACCAGCCGCCAGAACTCCTGCTCGGCCTGCGGCCAGTACACGCGCAGGGCACGCGTGGCCCACGGCCCGGGACGCTTCTTCTCCACCTTCACCGGCGCTTCCGGATCAGGGCCGACGTTGGTCAGCTTCCAGGCCAGCATCGCCGCGTACTCCAGGCTCCGGCCCACCGTCTCGGCGAAGTCGTGGCACTCGTGCACCCGCACCGCCATCGCGGCTGCAGCGCCGGCTTCGTGGCTTTCTTCCTCGTCCGGGTCGGGCTGCTGCCACTGCAGCACCGGCGGGGTGGTGGCCTCATACCAGACGGTGTCCTTTTGCTGGCCGTCCTGATCGAAGCCGTAGGCGCGGACCCGCAGCTGTCCCGAGAGCCTGCGCGGCAGCCTCTCGAAGGCGCGGGGCCGTTTGCCGTCGACCGTGCCAGTCTGCATCAGCAGCGAGTCCAGATCCCGCCAGGTCGCCCGCGCCCCGTCCGCAACTCGCGCGTAGGGCGCACCGCCCTTGACGGGCACGTCACCGATCACGAACGGGTCGAGCGCCACATCGGCAGGCGTGTGCGTAGACCACGTGAGATACGCGTCCACCACCTCACGCCGATCCGCTGAGGGCACCAGCAACACCGCGTGCCGCGCCCGGCCGGTCAGCAACCGCCCCGGCCAGGTCGCCGCCACCGGCTGCTCGGGATCAGGCAGCTCCTCCTGCTCCCACGGACACGTCCCCCCGGACAGCTCCAGGTCTCCCCACGGCGCCGGAACCGCCAGCACGAGCGTCGCGAAGAAGCTGTCCGCCCAAGGAAAATACGACACGGCCTTGCGCAGCGGCCCCGCATCCCCGCTCCCCGCACGGACCGCAGTGATCCTGCGCGGAGTGCACTGCCCGGAAGGGCCGTGGTAGAGCTGCGCGATCATGTGCCAGGCAGCCTCGGCCGCAGGCAACGCCACCGGCTCCCGGTCGGTGAAGTGCCCGAACAACACCGCGCCGTTGACACCCGTCGGACGCCCCAGCACCAGCTTGTTCACCCCGGACGGATTGGGCTTCCCCTTGGGATCGACACACTCCTTGGCCAGCCTCGGATCCTGCAGGAACGGCCGCACCGCATCGAACAGATCGAACCGCCCCGCCGGCACCTGACGGTCGAAGTACTCCCGCACACGGTCCGGATCAAAGCGGCCCTGCTCCAGGACCCGGTTGCGCAAGCGCCGCCAGGCAGACGACTTTCCGGCCAGATCCGCATCGTCCAGCCGCGCGGCACCCTCGCCCACGATCCGCACCGTCATCGCGGCCAGGATCCGCATCAGCCCCGAGGCCGCCGGCGGCACCGGAAGCTCCAGGTCCTCCACCTCATGCGCCCGCAAGAACAGCTCCCGCAACCCCACCCGTTCCGACCGGCCCCCCACCCGTACCGGGATCCACGGCCGATCCCGCAGGTCGAATCCTTCCGTCTTCACAGTCACCCACCCCCTCATCACTCCGAACGCCCCCGTTACGTTGCAAAGCAACGGGAATCCAGCAAGAACCGTCTTACAGCACGCCACTGACAGCCGCGGCTGCTTGGCTGACCTCTCGGTGCCGAATGCCCTCCGAAGCGCGTCGATCATGGCTGGAACCTGCGTCACAGAACGGCCGTTGAGAAGTGAAGAAGCCGCGAGACCCAGTTGTTCGGCTAGGCTGCCGCCACCAACCGATGGACAAGGAAGTGATCAATGTGCTGATTTTCCTGGACTCTCGCCTTCTCGGCCTTGCCGTACTCGCTGTCGTGGTCATCGTCGTCGCGCTCGTGACCCGAACCGAGCCCGCGGCGGGCGCCACTTGCGGGGCACTCCTCCTCGCGGCCGCTGAAGGACGCCGCCGAGCTGTTCGTTGAGACCAGCCAGATCGGGCCGATGCTGCACGTCGCAGGCAGAAGTAACGCGGCGCGCCTGTTTCGGATGGTGCGGCGTACAGGGTGCGCGTCAGCACGTGGCGAAGTGCATCGCGCTGCGGGTGACGAAGGGAGCCGCGCTACCTGGCCAGTTAGGTGCCCGACCGACGCCGGGAGTTGTCCGGCCCGTGGCGTACCGTGTAGTCCCATTGATCCTCCCCGCCTCCGCGGGGGTGTTTCTCCGCGTGACCCAGTTGGCTGGTCCGAAGCACTGCGCTCCCCGCCGATGCGGGGGTGGCTGTAGGGCCTGCGCGGTACCCGCGTACGGCCTTACAGCCGGGTGAGCCCCAGCGTTTCGTCCAGCAGCATCGCTTTGGCCCCCACCTGGACAGCGTCAACAGCCCCGTCGCGCACCGGGTGCCTGAGCAACACCAGGTCCCCGAGCATCGGGTGCTCCCGCCACGTCTCATCCGGGCGATGAGCCTCCTGATCGACTTTTTCGGCCTGGAACCAGTCCGCGCGAACCGGGATCGTCTTCCGCATGACGGCCCGCACATCGTCAGCGGCGAACCGGCCCTCGTCATCGGGCCGGGGCAGGGGGACGTTGCCCTCGACGTCCAGCGTGAGAGAGCCGCCCGGCTGCTGGTAGGTGCACAGCAGTCGCACCGACTCGGCTCCCAGCCGTGTCGCCGCCTGCCATTCCTCCTCGGTCCCCGCTTCACGATGCAACTCGTGCAGGCTCTCCACGTTGCCTACGCGCGGGATGACGATGCTTTTACCCAAAGACTCCTTGGCGCAGGTATCGCCCAGGTAGGCGAGGTAGGAGTCCTGCGGAGTGTTCCAGTCGAACCGGTCCGCCTGGTCGCCGTGCACCCGCTCGACGAGCTCCTGCACCTCGCCCGGGATCGACATGGTCCGGCGGTCGTACTCGTGCAGGAGCGCGGAGGTCTCTGTCAGGAGGAACTCCGGATAGACCTCGCCCCACCGCTTCGGCACCTGCCCACCGTCGGCTACCGGATCAAGCACCACCAGCCGGGGACCCTCTGCCCAGGCGGGCCGCCCTCCGCCTTCGGGCCTGCCATGCCGTGCCCACCAGGATTCGTGCCGCCAGCACCGGCCGGCGCGTTGCAGCAGCAGCGCGAGCGGAGCCAGATCGCTGATGACCAGGTCGGCGTCCAAATCCAGCGACTGCTCCACCACCTGCGTGGCGACGACAATCTTCCGCTCCGGCCGCGGGCCCTCGCGTCCCATCCCGTCAGTCACCTTCCTGGTGAGCTCCTCCCGCACGTCACCGGGGAAGCGGGCGTGCAGCAGCTGCACGTCTTCCTGGCCCGCGAAGCGGCCCCGCAGGGAGAGGTAAGTCTCCTGCGCCTCGGCCACGGTGTTGCAGACCACCAGCACACAGCCACCACCGGCTTCCATAGGCCGCAGCAGGCGCTCGATCGCCGCCAACCGGGGATCTTCGCCTCCCTCGCTCTTACGCGCCACAGGCTCGACCTGGATCTGGAGCTCCACCGGGCGCTGAGCGGCCTGTTCCTGCTGCCTCTCGCACGAGATGGTGACGCTGTCGCCACTCGCGGCGTCCGCGTACAACCAGCCGGGATAGGGAGCCCGATAGGTCTTGTCCAGCTTGCTCTCCACAGTGCCGGCGCCCCGCAGATACTCCTTGATCAGCTTGTCGCTCACCGAGGCAGGAAGAGTCGCGGACAACAGCACGACCGGAACGCCGTAGGCGCCGAGCCAGTTCAGCAACCGGCCCAGCAGCACCTGCATGTACGGGTCGTACGCGTGCGCCTCGTCAACGATGAAGGTCTTCCCAGAAAGAGCCAGCAGACGCAGCACGTTGTGCCGCACCGGCAGCACGGCCATCAACGCCTGGTCGATCGTGCCGACCGCGTACTGCGCCAGCAGCGGGCGCTTGGAGCCGCGCAACCACCGCACCGGCCGGGTCGCCACCAGCTCCGGCAGCGACCTCCGCCGCTCCGCAGCAGACCGCTCGCCTCCCGCCTTCTCCTCTTCGCAGCCGAGCACCCGCACCGCCGACTCCAGCTCGTCGTCCGCATACGCCGCATCGAGCCAGGCCATGCTGTGCACCAGCGTCAGCGCACTCCCCTCGCCCTCCTGCTGGTGGAGCATCTTCGCGACCCGTCCGTGCATCTGGTCGCTGGTGGACATCGTCGGCAGCAAGAACGCGAACCCTCGCGTGCCGAAGGCGGCTGACAACACCCGTTCGGCTTCCAGCGCCGCCTCCGTCTTGCCGTCCCCCGGCGCCGCGGTCACCAGTGTGATCCCCGCCTTGCCCGGCACCCCCTCACCAGTACGGCGCGCGGCCACCGCCGCACCAAGCTCCTCCTGCACGGAACGCTGCAGCGGATTCGGAGCACCGTCGATCGCGTACGCCTCGGCGAACTCCTTCCGCCCCAGCTCGACCGGCACCAACCCCGCCTCCCGCACCAAACCCTCCGCGTCCCGGCAGGACTGTGCGAAATGCCGGCCCAGGTCAGGATCGAGCTGCTGTTGACGGCGCTTGAGGTAGTGCTCCTGGCTGACCAGCCAGTCGGCCAGGATCACCACCCCGGTCACCAACACGCATGCTGACGGCGCGCTCTCCCCCTCAAGCTCCGGTGCCTGCGGCCTCCCCAGGAAGTCGAACACCGCACTACCGTGCGCGACCCGCTGCCGCGCCCAGGCCGGCCCACCCAGACGCGCTCGGTAGGCCGTGTTGTAGGCCCGGTTCTCATCGAAGCGGTGGAACTGGCCGTGATGGCCACCGACGATCTGGGCCAGCCACTCCACAACCTCCTCGTCCTCGAAACCGAGCGCCTGCAATACGGCGGGGATGCTTTCCATGCCCACGACATCATGCGGGCGCGCTTCGGCCCCAATCTGTCCCTTGTCGCCGAGCAGCTCATCACTGAGCCCAGCACGACCCCGCGCGTCACAGAAGGCGAAACCGGACAGCTTCCCGATGTCATGCAATCCCGCGCACAACGCCGTCAGCGCACGGGCATGCTCCATGTCGCGCGCTGACCCGAAGGCGATAGCGATATGCCGCCGCTGGTTCTCCGAGAGGTACGCGTCCCACAAGTACGACGCCACCGCGGCAGCATCCAACAAGTGACGCACCAGCGGATACGGCACGAGCAGGCCGCGGGACTTCCCCCACGCCGTCTCATCCGGGCCTTCTACCAGCTTGCGCATCATACGATCACCTATCGCGGCACGACTCGTTCCGAAGAAACGAGCTAAGCAGAAGGGTCTGACAATCGCCCCGTCACAGGGAGAAAGGGGCCCGGTACGCTGCTCGCGTGAACATCAGCAGCGGGCGCGCCCTGCCAGTAAAGCCATTGCAAAGGCGCCGCTGAGCCGCAGGTCACAAAGTGTGTGCTCCCCGCCGACGCGGGGGTGTTGGCGGGCGATCTCCGGTACGTTCTCGGCGTCCGGTGTGCTCCCCGCCGACGCGGGGGTGTTGTCGGCCGTCCGCACCTTCCTGCGCGGTCTGGCGTGTGCTCCCCGCCGACGCGGGGGTGTTCCGGCATGTCCTCCGGGCTCAACCGCGCCGAGGGCGTGCTCCCCGCCGACGCGGGGGTGTTCCTCCAGTCCGATCGAGGTCTCCTCATCGAAGAGGGTGCTCCCCGCCGACGCGGGGGTGTTCCGTACCGGCTCGCCACCGCCGAGGTTTACGCCGCGTGCTCCCCGCCGACGCGGGGGTGTTCCATCCGACGCCGACCAGCGTTCGCGCTGCTCCTGGTGCTCCCCGCCGACGCGGGGGTGTTCCGCCGCGCCATCTCTCGTGCCGGAGGAAGTTTCGGTGCTCCCCGCCGACGCGGGGGTGTTCCGAGCGTCATCGTCGGGCCCCGTGACGCTGATGGGTGCTCCCCGCCGACGCGGGGGTGTTCCGTACGGGTCCTTCTCGACGCTGACCCCGTGGGAGTGCTCCCCGCCGACGCGGGGGTGTTCCAAGCCACGGGTGGCCATCGCCGACAGCGACGTCCCGTGCTCCCCGCCGACGCGGGGGTGTTCCGCAGGCGACGACTACACCCGGTGCCCCGTGACCGTGCTCCCCGCCGACGCGGGGGTGTTCCGCGCGCCACCCCGTCGCTGCGGCTGGCCCAGTTGTGCTCCCCGCCGACGCGGGGGTGTTCCGCCACCCGCCGCAGCGCGATGCACAGCCCAGACGTGCTCCCCGCCGACGCGGGGGTGTTCCGAAGCGTCCCTTGTGGGTGCGTCCCTCGGCCAGGTGCTCCCCGCCGACGCGGGGGTGTTCCGGAGGTGCCGCGCTCCCTCACGCTCAGCTGGGAGTGCTCCCCGCCGACGCGGGGGTGTTCCGGCGGAGCCCGAGAGCACCGCGCCCTCGCCCGCGTGCTCCCCGCCGACGCGGGGGTGTTCCGATCACGGCGAGGTAAAACCGCAGGTCGGAACAGTGCTCCCCGCCGACGCGGGGGTGTTCCGGGCAAGGACGTGGTGCGCGGCCTGCTGAACGGGTGCTCCCCGCCGACGCGGGGGTGTTCCGCGGGTGCCGAGCATGAGGGTGGCGAGGGTGCCGTGCTCCCCGCCGACGCGGGGGTGTTCCGATGCTGTCACCCAGGGACATTTTCGCGAGGTAGTGCTCCCCGCCGACGCGGGGGTGTTCCGAAGGGCCCAGCCCTCAACGCCGTACGCCGACGGTGCTCCCCGCCGACGCGGGGGTGTTCCGCAGCGCTGCGCTGCACGGTCAGGACGGTCACAGTGCTCCCCACCGACGCGGGGGTGTTCCGATCCTCTCGGCGCTGGCGTCGCTCGGCTCCTGGTGCTCCCCGCCGACGCGGGGGTGTTCCGATCGACAGCACGGAAATCTTGGAGGCGCAATGGTGCTCCCCGCCGACGCGGGGGTGTTCCGCCGCGGGCCTGGAGGGCGCGGGCTCCTTCGGCGTCCTCCCCGCCGACGCGGGGTGTTCCGCCCGCAGCTATCACGCGGGTGATGTGCTCATCGTGCTCCCCGCCGACGCGGGGGTGTTCCGTAGGCCACCACCCGCCGGGCCCGGATCTTCCCGTGCTCCCCGCCAACGCGGATGTGTTCTGGTGGATTACCTTCGCCGTCGCGGCATCGGCGCGTGTTCCCCGACACGGTGGGGGTATTCCGGCAGGTGGGGATGAACTTTCCGTGGTTCCGGTAGGTGGGGCGCCGAATATCGTCGATCCTCCGCGTGTGGCTGTGGCTGTGGCTGTGGCTGAGTGTGGGGCGGGTGGGGCTGCGCGGCGTGTGACCGTGCGCAGCCCCACCGGCGATAATCCGAATGGTCAGTTGCTGGCGTCGGCCTGCGTGCCGCTGTGGGGCGGGAGGTACTGGTAGCGGCGGGGGCTGTCGCTGACCTGGTTGACGATGCCGTTCTAGGCCAGTGTGGCGAGGCTGTTGGCGATCGCGCCGGAGCTGTGCTCAAGATGTCGGCTGATCTTGGTGGCGGTGAACGCCTCGTAGGAGTGATCGGCGAGGAAGGAGACGACCTTCTCTCGCAGTGCTCCGGGGCGGAGCCTGCCGCTGTCGGTGTGCGTGTCGGACGAGCGCCAGTGTCCACAGGTGGGGCACCGCTTGCCCGGCTCAGGCCGGGCGACTTCTGCCGACGGCTGAGCGGCGGCTACCGGGACGGGCCCGTTGGTCGTTGTGTTCTGCGCTGTCGGTGGCTGAGTCTCCTGCTGCACAGGCGCACTGCCCCCGCGCGGGGGAGCGGTGGGGTGCGCATTGAGCGATGCGGGTCCGTGGTGCTCCCCGAGCGGAGCGTCTGTCTGCTCCACGTCTGAGGCGGGGTCGTGTACGGGCTGTTCCTGCTGGGGCGCGGGATCACTGTGCTCGTCGGACTGCACCTCGTGCTCCGGGTCTGCGGGGTGCGGTGTTCCGGTTTCCGTGTCGGTGCTCGGGTGCGCTTCGTATGCGTGGTCCTGCTGGCGGGAGTCTGCCGTTGTGGCCGTCGGCTCTGCCTCTTCCGCGTTGGGGCGTCGGGTGCGGTGGTGTCCGGCTTTAGTTCGATTTCGTGGCCCGGGAGCGGGTGCACCTGGCCGGGCGCCGTGTCGGGGTGCGGGTACCACATGTCCGGGGTGGCCTTGCCAGGTGTGTTGTCGCCCTTTTCGCGGATGGCGATGCCCTTGCCCTCCAGAGCGGCGAGGGCTTTTCCGACAGTCGAGCGGCCGAGGCCGGCGGCCACGGCGATGACGGCGGTGCTGGACCCAGGGTGCTCGGTGAGGGTTCGGAGGTCTGGGCGCGGGTGCCGGTCAACACGCTTGTGTCGATCAGTGGGCGGGTGCAGTCGGTCTTCGCTGGGCTGGCTGTCATGAGGGGACCTCGATCGTCGTGGTTGGCGATGTACGGGGCCCCGGCCGGGGGTGCGCCCCCGGGCGCACAACGGGTGCGGTGCGGGGGCGCGGGCGTGCGGGCCGCGTGCGCGGTGCGGTGGTTCCCGCTTCGCCGACGACCATGGACGCTCGACACCCCCCACCCAGCCAAGCGGCATCACCCCAGGTGAGAAGAAGTCTCGTAGTCCTTGGCGGGTGCAGTGGCGGGTGCGGGCGTGCCGGATGGGTGCACGGTGTCCAAGCGGGTGCGCAGTGCACGGGCGCGGTCCTGCCCCAGGTGCAGGGCGCGGCGCAGGTAGCGGATGCTGGCCGGGCGTCCCGTGCGTCCGCTACAGCCAAGACCCCGCCAACCTCGCCCACGCCGCCACTGACCAGCTCCTCGCCGCCTTCACCCGCATCCTGCAGGAATGCTGCCGCATCCTGTGCCCTGGCGGGACCGTGGTTGTTGTCACCCGCCCCTGGCGGGGTCGCGGCGAACTTGTCGACCTTCCTGCCGCTGTAGTCCACGCAGGAACGCGGGCCGTGCGCACCCCCAGCGAGCACAACATCGCACTGCTCGCTGGGCTCCGAGACAGGCAACTCGTGCTGCGCCCTTCGTTCTTTCAGATGAAGAACACCCGAGACGCCCGTCGCCGCGGGATTCCCCTCCACCTAATCACTCATGAGGACGTCCTAGTTCTCCAGAAGACCGACGGTATTGGTGAAGTACAGCGCTCGGCTGCATCATTGCCGCTTCCTGGTCGGCAACTCCCTTCCCGTTCCACTCGCCGTTTGGGGTCAGCGCCGCGGTGTCACCGCGTGACCGTACGGTCCAATGCCCGCCGCGCGAAACAACCGAGCGATAGCTGACGCGTGCGGACAGCGCCCTGAAGACTCAGTTTTCAGGGCGCTCGGGTTATCCAAAACTCCAACCAGCAACAGGCAGCGAGCAGTGCAATGGCCCACCATTCTACGCAGGACAGCGCCTCCCAGAAGGATGTAAGTGGATCGGTCCGCTCTTCCTCACCTCGGAGTTACCGTTTTCGTTCAAACCGACGGCAACGGGGGCCTGAAGTGACGTTCGAGGTGGGACTCGCCACAGTCGAGGAAGACGACCTGCTTCGACACCTTCAGGGGCAGGTAATACTGGAGGTCATTACGTGGGTCGCGCAGCGGCGTGCAGCCATCCGGCCGAACTTCTCGCTGCATCAAGACGTCGCAGTGAGCCCCGTGTCGGCAACGAATCGGCACGATCAGCCGGACTGACCCGGCTGCTTTTTCTCGGCCGTACTTCCACGGAGGACAAGCAAGATCCGACCATCTCCATGCCGCGACAAGTGCGGTCATGCCAATCAGTGCTGCCTCCCGGCGTCGTCATCACCGGCTTCTACTATGACGTTGAGTCCGGGCGCAAAGACCTCGCCGCGCGGGGTCACGGCCGAGGGCACGAGCGCTTTAACATCCCTGTACCGCGCGACGGTGGTATTCAGGAGCTTCTGTCTCTCGCTGAGTCTGGCGAGCGCAGCTTTGATGCGGTCATCTGCGAGTCCATCGAGCGGGTACTGAACTTGATTGGGTGATGTCGGTGCCGTTCGCCTGACAGCTGGCCGTCAGCACCGATAGCCGTTGGGTGTGAGGTATGCGCAGGGTGGCGGGCTGACCGACGCCGAGAGGACCACGCGGGAGCGGTTACGGCTCCAGGCCGTGGCGGGTTTCGAAGGCGGGAAGAAGAACGCGGAGATTGCCGCTGCCCTGCGGATCAGCTTGCGGTCGGTCGAGCGGTGGCGCCGGGCCTGGCGCGAGGGCGGCGAGGCGGGAGTCCTATCGAAGGGGTCGCCGGGGAGACCTCGACTCAGTGAAGCCCAGATCGCCAGGCCGGGGCAGGAGTTGGAGCGCGGTCCACTGGTTCACGGCTGGCGGACCAGCGGTGGGCCCTGGCACGGATCAAGACGCTGATCGGCCGGCTCTTCCACGTCTCCTACACGGTCGAGGGCACCTGGCGGCTGCTGAAGCGCCACGGCTGGAGCTGGCAGCAGCCCACCAGGCGCGCGATCGAGCGCGATGACGACACGGTCGAGGTGTGGAAGAAGGAGACCTGGCCGCGGGTAAGAGCACCGCGGCGGAGCGCAACGCCTGGCTCGTCTTCGAGGACGAGGCCGGGCAGTCGATGACTCCGCCGCGCGCCAGGACCCGGGTCCGGATCGACCAGACCCCGGTCGTGAGGGTGAGGGGCCGGGGCTCGGGGCGCGTGTCGATGGCGGGTATGGCCTGCTACAAGCCGGGCCAGCGGTCCCGGCTGATCTACGCGATCCGCGAGTACCGGGGCCGCAAGGACGAGCCGAAGGGCTTCGGCTGGCGCGGCTTCCGCGACCTGATCGTCCGCGCTCGCATCCAGCTCGGCGGACCGATCGTGCTGGTCTGGGACAACGCCCGCCTGAACCTGACGGTCGGCACGCGCGAGTTCATCGACGCGAACGCCGAGTGGCTCACCGTGTTCCAGCTGCCGACTTATGCCCCGGACCCCAACCCGACCGAGGGCGTCTGGTCGCTGGTCAAGCGGGACATCGGTAACCTCGCCGCGGCCGACCTCGACCAGATCACCCGCGCCGTGAAGCGCAGACTGAAGATGCGGCGGTACCGACCGGAGGCCATCGACGGCTGCCTCGCCGGCACCGACCTGGCCCTGGGCCTGCGAGCGCCGGGTCGGCCGACACGAAATTGGTCGAAGCCCAAAGCTGCTGGTCAGCTACGGTGGCGGCATGAATGACAGCCTGCCCGAGGACGTAGCCAACGTGCTTGACCTCGTCCTGAACCCGGACGAGCCCGTTGTCGTCGCCCTCCGACGGCAGGTGCCCCAACTCAGGGTGCAATCCCGCTGTGAGTGCGGTTGCGGCACTGCCTACTTCGACCTTGACGCCCACGCGGTGGAGCCCGCGCCAACGGGCCCCGGCACCGTCGTGGCTGCCGACGTACAGCTGTTCACCGAAACCGGCGAGTGCCCTGGCGAGGTCCTGGTCTTCACGCAAGGCGGCTACCTCTCATGGCTGGAGGTCTGTTCTTGGAGCGATGACGTCGAGGTGAATCTCGCCGCGGCGCGGCGCTGGCTACAGCCACCGTCCTGAACCCGAGCCGGTAACAGTGGGCGATCTCGGACCCTGACGCGGTCACCACGAGTCGACCGACATCACGAGTTCAAGTTCAGTAGCGCGTCGGACCTACTTCGGTACCCTTATCGAGCACCGCCTCGACGCTGTTGGCGTACCACTGTTGGCGGCAGACGAGCCGATCAGCTTCGACGGCTCGCGCAAGAAGAAGTCCACGCAGGTTCTCACCAGGCGCGTGAAGCAGGGTGTTGCCGAGTGGTACGTCATTGAGATGCTGGAGAAGTGCTGGGGCGGCTTCGAAGAGCACACTTTCCAGGGCTACAACGTAGGAAAGCCGCCCTATGGATATCTTCCGGATCGGATTCCTCACCCAGTCCCAGCTCGACGGAGCGAGGGCAAGGTGAAGACTCGACTGAAGCCCGACCCAGTCCGTGGACCCGTAGTTGCCAGGATCTTCGAGTGGAGACGCATCGAACGGCTGAGCCGTAAGGCAATCGCGCTCCGCCTCAACGAAGACCTTGAGCTCAACCCGCCGCCGATCCCGCCCGACCCTTCGAAGGCTGTGGGACGCTGGACCGAGTCGAGCGTCCGCGACGTGCTGACGAACCCGAAGTACACCGGGCACATGGTGTGGAATCGGCGGGCACGTAAGACCCGGGGCGGTAAGAACAATCCGATCGAGGACTGGGTGTGGTCAGCGCAGGCCACGCACGTTGCCCTTGTCTCTCTCGATACGTTTGTCGGAGTCCAGGAAGTCCCGGAACGCTGCGAACGCTCGCGCAGCGCGCCCGGCAGAAACGCGACCCATCCCAGCCTGCCCGGTGCTACCCGCTGCGCTCGTATCTCTTCTGTGCGATGTGCGGGCGTCGCATGTTCGGTAAGAACCGCCGCGGCCTCAGCTATTACGCATGTGCGCCGAAGCCGGGCTACATTTCGGATGATCATCCAAAAAGCCTATGGATTCGTGAATCACACGTGCTGGAGCCTCTGAACAACTTCTTCGCGGACCGTCTCTTCGGTCCTAGCCGTCGCGAGCTCGTGGCCGCTGTCCTGCCGCAAGCGGACGATGCCGCCTGGCGCCGTCACGCAGACAGGGAGCAGGCGCTACGCACCGCAATGAGCGATCTCACACGACGCCGCGAGCGTCAGTTCCACGCACTGGAAGTGGCAGAAAGTCTAGACCAGGTGTTCATCCAGGGCGTGCAGGCGCGTGTGGCTGACCTTGACGCGCAGATCAGGATCAAGAAGGACGAGCTCGAAACGCACAAGCGAGAAGCTCCCCCTCGGCAAGATTCCGCCCTCGTGGATGCTCTCCCGGTTGGACGATGCGAGCTTGCCGCGCTTCCGGATGCGACACGCCGACGGATGTTCGAAGCGTTCCGGCTCCAGTTGCACTACGACGAGCGCACCCATAGCGTCCGCTGTCAGGTGACCCTGACAAGCGAAACGATCGACGGTGCCGCCTGGGCGGCCGGGGCCGCCCGACGCGCCGTGCGCCCAGATGAGAACGCCGTTCCCATCTGTGTGGTGCCCCCGGCAGGACTCGAACCTGCGGCCAAGCGCTTAGAAGGCGCCTGCTCTATCCACTGAGCTACGGGGGCCGGTCTCCGTTGCGGCGGGCGGGCTCGCCGTCCCCCGGAGTGACCACGGCGGGGTCAAGGATAGGGGGCCGTGCGGCTCGTCCTGTGCGCTTCACGTCCGCGACGCCTTGTGGAGGTTCCGTGAAGCGGTCCCGATAATCGCAGGCTGGTGCGATTCACGCAGCGGTTTTGGCGGTGCGCGGTGCGGGTGTTGCGCAGTCGTTATGGGTGCGGCCGGGTTGCAGGTGGTACATCGGTCTCTCATGCGGCGAAAGGGGTTATTGGACCCCTAAAGCACCTATTTTCCCCGCTTGGCGAAGCGGATACGCTTCAAAACTGCCGCAAAATTGGGCATTCTGCGCATGTGGCGATCTTGGACGTACGGCTCGAACTGCTCGACGCGCTCACCGCACTGCGCGAACGCGTCGCCGCCGCGCGCTTCCCCCTCCCGTTGCCGGGCGCCGAACGCGCCCGGCGCTCCCGGGACGAGCTGCTCGCTCAGCTCGACGACTATCTCCTTCCGCGCGTCCGCACCCCCGAGGCCCCGCTCCTCGCGGTGATCGGCGGATCAACGGGTGCCGGCAAGTCGACACTGGTCAACTCGCTGGTCGGGCGGAAAGTCAGCGAGGCGGGAGTGCTGCGGCCCACGACACGGACTCCGGTGCTGGTCTGTCATCCCGACGACCGCGCCTGGTTCATCGGCAGGCGTGTGCTGCCGCGCCTGGAGAGGGTGTGGGTCCCCAGACAGGACGTCCCGGGCGCCCCCGACCCCGCCTCCGCCGTCGGTTCCAGCACCAGTTCCGGCACCAGTTCCGGCTCCGGCTCCGGCTCCGGAGGTGTCGGCGGCGCCGCCGGGGCGAGGACCGGCACGAGAGCCGACACGAGGGCCGGGGCAGGAGCGGGAGCCAGAACCGGAACCCGACTCGGCACCGGCACCGGCACCGGAGTCGGAGTCGGAGTCGGAGTCGGAGTCGAAGCCGGCACCGGCGTCGGAGCTGCGGACAGAGCCGGAGCCGGACTCGGGGCCGGACTCGGAGCCGGCCCCGGGGCCCGGGGCGACGTCTCGAGCGGCGGCGGCGCCGCTGGCGGCCTCGGTAGCGACGTCGGCTTCACCGGCCTGCCCGCCGACGGCAAGAGGAGCGGACACGGTGGCGGCTGGGACGGCGGCGCGCAGTGGCCGTCCGGCAGGGACACCGCATGGGAACCCGGCAGGGACACCGCATGGGAAACCGGTCACCAGCCGACGTGGGAATCCGGCTGGGAGCACGGCTGGGAACCCGAGTGGGACGGCGACGAGAGGGCCGGAGGCGAGGTGGGCGGAGGCGAGGCGCCGCTGCCCACCCTGCGCATCGAGACCGACAGCGGCCTGCCGCGCGGCCTCGCACTCCTCGACGCGCCCGACATCGACTCGCTCGTCACCCACAACCGCGACCTGGCCGCCGAACTGATCTGCGCCGCCGACATCTGGGTCCTGGTGACCACCGCGGCCCGCTACGGCGACGCCGTGCCCTGGCACCTGCTGCGCAGCGCAAAGGAGTACGACGTCACCCTCGCCACCGTCCTGGACCGGGTGCCGCACCAGATGGCCGCCGAGGTGGCCGCACAGTACGGGCTGCTGCTGGAGCGCGAGGGCCTGGGCGAGGCGCCCCGCTTCACCATCCCCGAGCTGCCCGAATCCGCCGGAGGCTCCGGGCTGCTGCCCGTCTCTGCCGTCAGCGGTCTGCGCGACTGGCTGGAAGGGCGCGCCGCCGACCCCGCCGCACGCCAGGCAGCCGCCGACCGCACCGCCGCCGGAACGCTCGCCTCGCTGCGCCCCCGGATCGCCGCTCTCGCGGGTGCCTCGGCGACCCAGTACGCGGCGGTGTACCGCCTCATCCGGCACATCGAGACCGCCTACGACCACGCCGGTATCCGGCTGCGCGCCCGGATCGCCGAGGGCGAGCTGCTGGCAGGCGACGCCGCCGAACACTGGCGGTGCTTCCCCACCGACAGCGACGGCGACGAGCTGCTCGACGCTCTCTCCGACGGCCTGGCGGCGTTGCTGTGCGGAGCGGTGGCCGCCGCTGACGAACGCGTGGCCGAACAGCGCCGCGCCACACCGGCGCTCGACCACTGCGGCCCCTCGGGCCCCGACGGCGAGGGGGAACGCGGCGAGGCGGCAGGCCGGATCGGTGTGATGGTCCGCCGCTGGCGCCGCTGCGTCGAGGAACTCGCCGAAGAGGAGACCCGCGCCGCCGGCCGCGCCGCCGCTCCCGACGGCGACACCGAACGTGTGGCAGGCCTCCTCGTCGCCGCCCTGCTCGGCGGTCGGCGCGCCGCCGGAGCCGACGAATCCCTCGCCGCCCTGCTCGGCGAGGACAACGCCCACGAGCTGCGCGAACAGTGCGCGGAAATGCTGGACGAATGCGTCGAACGCGTCCTGAACGGAGAACGCGACCTGCGCCTCGCGCCGCTGGACGACGTCAACACGGGCCCCGAACCGCAGATGGAACTGGTCGCCGCCTTCTCCGCACTGGTTCGGCTCGACAAGGCCTCGCACCGGCTGCGCGAGGCGGCCGGAACCGAAACCACCGTCCGTGACTTCCCGCCGACGCGTACCCCGCTCGGCCTGCACACCAGCACGCAGCGTGGCCCGCAGCGCGGCCTGCAGAGCGCGCACATGGAGAGGTGACCGCAGTGACGTCCACCGAAGCTGCCACCAGCGGAGCCGACGAGACCCCCGACCTTTGGTACGTCGGCACGCCAGGTCACGTCGAAGGGCAACTGGAACTGGCCCTCGACGAGGACCCGCCGACGGAGGAGCCGCCCCCGGTCCCGGCCC